>JBJHDE010000453.1:0-4903 GCA_050486385.1 Planctomycetales bacterium
ACGTAGCACCGTGACATCGTTGCGAGCCAAGGCGTCCTGCACGGTCTCGCTCTCGCGCTCAATCACCCGTTCGACTTGCGCGAGAAGCTGATCCATCGTCGGGCGTTGCCGGGCCTGGTAGGGCCGGCCGGAATCGAATCCGCCCCGCGGGAAGAACCGTCGCACGGCCTCGCGGAAGGTTTTCGAGGGAATCGTGCCGGTCTCGATGCACACCCCTCCGATGCACTGCTGCTTCTCGATCACGCACACCCGCTTGCCCAATTTGGCGGCCTGCACGGCGGCGCGTTGTCCGGCTGGGCCACTGCCCAGGCAGATCAGGTCATACTGGAATGGCGGATTCACCACGCCCTGCCCTTGTTGGTGAACGGCTCAACTCGCGGGGTTTGGCGATGGTGCCGCCCCGCCCGAGCCGCCTAACCTAACGGCTCGGCCGCCGCTTGGGCAGTCCGGTCACCACCTCGGCGGGCTCCTGGGTGGCCCAGGCCGCGAGTGGGGCAAGCCAGGAATTTTCGCATAAGTGGCCGTTGATGCTAGCGAGGCGGTCCCCCCAGCGATTAGGATCGCACGGGACAAGCACATCAGAATTTCGCGCAGCAGCGTCCGATGTCGGGCTCATCGCTCGTGCGAAAAGGAGTTTCGCTTCCATGACTCGTTTGCCAAAGATCTCGCCGGCATCGCCAAGCCCCGCAATCGCGACGAGTGCCCTGCCGCCGCGGGGAAGTCGCCGACGATTCCTGGCTTCCGGTCTGGCCGCCTGCGGAGCCGCTCCCCTGTTGGGCGGACCAACCACATTGTGGGCCGACGACACCGACGAAGGGCCGCGGATCCATGCCGATTTTCCCGGTGGCAACATCCGTCTCCGCGATCGCTCGGGCGATACCTTTCGCCTGGCACCCGACCTCCGCGACACGCAGGGGTTTTGGTTCTATTGGTACTTTGCCGTGACCGGGGCCGCTGGGCGAACGCTGAAATTCGAGTTTGAGAACAACCGCACGATTGGCAACCGCGGCCCGGCGGTCAGCACCGACGCCGGCCGCACCTGGAGCTGGCTCGCCGACAAGTTTCCGGCGGCCAACGACTTTGAATACCGCTTTGCCGACGATGCCGACGAAGTGCGCTTCGCGATGGCCATTCCCTATGTGCCGGCCGACTTGCAACGGTTTCTGAAGACACTGCCGGCAGGCAGCCCCATCGAGCAGCACGTGCTGTGTACCAGTCGCCGCGGACGAGACGTTCCCTACCTGCGGGTGGGCCGTTTGGATGGCGACGCCCGCTACCAGGTGCTGATCACCGGACGTCATCATGCCTGCGAGACGATGGCTAGCTTTGTGATTGAGGGCCTGATGCAAGCCGCCCTGGCCGATGATCCCACCGGGGAGTGGTTCCGCGAGAACGTCGAGCTGCTGATCGTGCCGCTGGTGGACTTCGATGGCTGCCAGGATGGCGACCAGGGCAAGAATCGCAAACCGCGGGACCACAATCGCGATTACTCGGACGAGAGCGTTCACCCCGAGGTCGCCGCGATCCGCAAGCTGGTGGCTGATGGACGCTTCACCAAGCCGTGGGCCTTCATCGATTGCCATTGCCCCTACATCCGCGGTGGCCAGTACAACGAGACGATTTATCAGGTGGGCAGCTACGACGAAGACGGCTGGCAGGCCCAGGCAAACTTCGGTCGTCTGCTGGAAACCCACCGGCTGGGCGCGCTGCCCTACAAGCAGTCGCACGACCTGCCGCACGGAAAGGCCTGGAACACCCGCACCAACTACTCGGCCGGCATGACGTCGCGGGCGTTCATGGGCCAACAGGCCGGCGTGCGACTGGCCACCACGTTTGAGTTTCCGTTCGCCACGGCCAGTGGCACCGAGGTGCATATTGAACCGTGCCAGCACTTTGGCCAGGGCATCGCGGTTGCCCTGCGGCGGTACTTTTTGGAATACGTCGACTGAGCGCTCGGTGCAGGCTGGAGCGATCCCCCTCATATCCCATGTTGATGGCAATGGTTCGACTGTTCACGGTACTGACGACCCTGAGCGTGTTGGTTTGCGGCCCGGCGAATCTGTGGGGCGAGGATCCCGACTCGCCACGTCCCGCCGATTGGGGCGGGCTGTCGCCCAGCGAGTCGCTCCGCACCTTTGAAACGCCCGACGACTTGGAATTGGAGCTGGTCGCCTCGGAGCCGGCGGTTCGCCAGCCGCTGTTTATCGACTTCGATGAACGGGGGCGGATGTGGGTCATGCAGTACTTGCAGTATCCCGAACCCGCCGGACTGACGATTGTCAGTCGCGACAACTATTGGCGGAATGTGTACGACAAGATCCCCCAGCCCCCGCCGCACCACACGCCGGGCGCCGACAAGATTACCATTCACGAAGACACCACCGGCGACGGCGTCTACGACAGTCACAAGGTGTTTGTCGAAGGGCTGAGCATCGCCACGTCGTTTGCCCGGGGCCGTGGCGGGGTGTGGGTGCTGAACCCGCCCTATCTGCTGTTCTACCCCGATGCAGACGGCGACGACAGGCCGGATGGCCCGCCGGAGGTGCATCTCGAAGGGTTTGGCATCGAGGACACGCACTCGGTGGCCAACAGCCTGCGATGGGGCCCCGATGGCTGGTTGTACGCCGCGCAGGGCAGCACCGTGTCGGCGGCGATCCGTCGGCCAGGCATCGATCCGCCCGACGCCGCTGGCGTGACCTCGCAGGGACAGCTCATCTGGCGGTATCATCCCGAATCGCGGCGCTATGAGATTTTCGCCGAGGGCGGGGGCAATGCCTTTGGTTGCGAGATCGATGCCAAGGGTCGCATTTTCTCGGGGCACAACGGTGGCAACGCCCGGGGTTTTCATTATCCGCAGGGCGGTTATTTGCGCAAGGGTTTCAGCAAACACGGGCCGCTGTCCAACCCTTATGCCTTTGGGTTTTTCCCCTCGATGCCGCACGACAACGTGCCGCGGTTCACCCATCAATTTTTGATCTATGATGGCGTGGCCCTGCCCGAGCGTTATCACAATGTGTTGTTTGGCGTCTCGCCCTTGCTGTTTTACGTGTGCCTGACCGACATGCGGCCGTTGGGATCGACGTTTGCTACCGAGGACTTTGGCTACATCAAATCCAGCGATACCTGGTTCCGGCCGGTGGACATCAAGCCCGGTCCCGATGGTGCGCTGTACATTGTGGATTGGTACGAGCCCCAGGTCAGCCATTTGCGCAACAGCGTGGGCGAGATCGACAAGTCGGCCGGGCGGATTTATCGGCTCAAGGCCCGCGGGGCCCAGCCGCCAAAGGCCATTGACCTGGGCCAAGAGACCTCGGCCCAACTTGTCGAACGCCTGACCAGTGGCGATGGCTGGACCCGCCGCACCGCCCTGCGAATCCTGGCCGACCGGCAAGACGCCAGCGTGGAGCCCCGCCTGCGCGAGCTGTTGGCCGGCGAGGGGCAGTCGGCACTCGAAGCCCTGTGGGCCTTGTACCAGCTTGACCGATTGCCTGAAGATCTGGCCTTGACCAGCCTGAGCCATCGCGACCCGTATGTGCGGATGTGGACCGCGCGGCTGTTGGGCGATGATCGCGAGGTCAGCTCGCAGCTTGCCGAGGCCCTGGCCCAACGCGCCGCCAACGAGCCGCATGTCGAGGTCCGGGCGCAGTTGGCCAGCACCGCCCGACGGCTTCCGACCGAGGCGGCCTTGCCGATGATTGCGGGCCTGTTGACGCATGACGCCGATCACGACGATCCATTCATTCCTTTGTTAATTTGGTGGGCATTAGAGGCCCATTGCACCGCCGCGCCCCAAGCCGTGTTGAAGCTGGCCGAGGAACCCGATTTCTGGGGCCATCGGCTGGTGCGTGAACACCTGGCCCAACGGCTCATGCAGCGGTTTGCCGCCACCGGGCGTCGAGGCGATTTGGTCTCCTGTGCTCGTCTGCTGCGAGCCGCCCCCAATCGTGAAGCGGCCCAGCGATTGATGCAGGGCTTCGAGGCGGCTTACCAAGGGCGATCGTTGACGAATCTGCCGCCCGAGCTGGTAACGGCCTTGGTGGAAAGCGGCGCCGCTTCGCTGGCCCTCCGCTTGCGGCAGAGTGACGCCGAGGCGGTGGCGACGGTCTTGGCGGGGCTCCGCGACGCCGGTGGCAAGGAAGCCGAGCGGATCGAGCATCTCAAGATTCTGGGCGAGATTCGGCATCCCCAGGCCTTGCCCGTGTTGATCGAATTGCTGCAAGACGAGCCCACCGCCGAAATCGCCCGGGCGGCGCTGACGGCGCTGCAGAACTATGACGATCCCGAGATCGGTCGGCAGGTGTTGGCCATCTTCGAGGATCTGCCGATTGAGGCGCATTCCACCGCCCACAGCCTGTTGGCCAGCCGGCCGGGTTGGGCCCTGGCCACGCTGACCGCCATCGATGAGGGCCGGCTTCCGCGGGCGGGTCTGCCCGTGCCCACGGTTCGCAAGATGCTGCTGCATCAGAATGAACAGATCGCCGAACTGGTGAACCAGCACTTTGGCGGAGCCCTGGGGGCCACGCCCGAGCAACGACGGGCCGAGGTCGAACGGTTAAGCGCGGTCGTGTCGCAGGGCAGCGGCGACCCCTATCCGGGCAAGGCCCTGTATCGCCAGCACTGTGGCAAGTGCCACAAGTTGTTTACCGAGGGCGGCGAGATTGGCCCCGACCTCACGGCTTACAACCGTCATGAGGTGGCCGAACTGTTGCTGCACATTGTCGACCCCAGCGCGGAGATCCGTGAAGGCTTTGAAAGCTATGTGATTGCCACCGACGACGGCCGCACGCTGACCGGTTTCATCGCCGATCAGGATCGGCAAGTCCTGGTGCTGCGAGGCACCGACGGCGAGGACGTGACCATCGCCAAAGAGGCCATCGAGTTTCAACAGGCCGTGGGCCAATCG
>JBJHDE010000454.1:0-1218 GCA_050486385.1 Planctomycetales bacterium
CTTCTGGGCGGCGCGCTGACGCTGGCGATCTTGATGGCGCGTCGGGTCGCCCTTCCGGGGCCGCTTGCCCGCCAGCAATGGATTGGCCGCCTGCACGACAAGGGCACTGGCATCCCCTACGGCATTGCCCTCGCCACCGCCGGGCTTCTGGTCTACCCCCAGTCGATCCTGTTCGGCGCGTTCATCAGTTGAATTCGACAGTCCCGCAATAGTGGTAAGCACTGGTTAACCTTTTGAAAAAAGGACCAATTAACCAAGTCTTGACCCTTTCTCACCGATACTTTGTCCAATGGCAGGCTGTGCAGGTCCCCGGATTTGCGCCGCTACCGACCGCGCCGTGGCGCGAACCGGAGTTTTACCGATGAGACCGGCTCGAATCATTCTGCTTCTGGTTGCCCTCGTGGCAGGTGGGCTTGCCGCCTATCTCGCGACCCGTGGCGGCACCCCGGAGAGAACCGCCGAGACCACGGTCGAGGTGCGCCAGGAGCCGCGCGCCCGGGCGGCTGGTCAGCGCCGGTTCGGAATCGTCCCGCACGTCGGTTGGTCTCGCTGGGCAGTCGGCCGCCGCCGGGGCAGGGCGGCCTGAGCGAGCCGGAAGTGAACCAAGCCGAATGGGAAGTCAATCATGGGTTGGGCGAAACAAAATGACAGCCGCACATGGCCGCCCGGCGGACAAAGCGCTTGACCGCGCATGCGGAGTCGCGCACCTATCTGGGCGCCCCGCGCGCGGGCCTCAGGTAAGGGTAACTGGATAGGCATGGCGAAAGAAGATCTCATCGAATTCTCCGGGACGGTGACGGAGCTGCTGCCCAACGCGATGTTCCGCGTCAAGTTGGACAATGAGCACGAGGTGTTGGCGCACACCTCCGGCAAGATGCGCAAGAACCGCATTCGCGTTCTGGCCGGCGATCGCGTCACCGTGGAAATGACTCCCTACGATTTGTCCAAAGGCCGGATCACCTTCCGGTTCAAATGACCGTGCCGGCCTGCGCTGCCCCCGCCGATCCGGCGGCCGCCGCGCCGGCGCTGGTTCTGGCCTCCGCCTCGCCGCGCCGTCGCGACCTGCTGGCCCAGATCGGCGTGATGCCGCAGGCGATCTTGCCCGCCGATCTCGACGAAACCCCGCTCAAAGGCGAATTGCCCGGCGCCCACGCGGCTCGGCTGGCCGCAGCGAAGGCCGCGGCGATCGCTGTCCTGCGCCCGGATGCCGTGGTGCTG
>JBJHDE010000454.1:1228-4900 GCA_050486385.1 Planctomycetales bacterium
CCGATACGGTGGTGGCTTGCGGCCGCCGCATCCTGCCCAAGGCGGAAGACGCCGCGACGGCCCGGCGCTGTCTGGAACTGTTGTCCGGCCGGCGCCATCGGGTCATCGGCGGGGTCTGCCTGATCGCTCCCGGCGGCCGCCGGCTGGCGCGCACCGTCACCACCACCGTTGCCTTCAAGCGGCTGACCGCGGCCGAACTCGATGGCTATCTCGCCAGCGGCGATTGGCACGGCAAGGCCGGCGGCTATGCCATTCAAGGGCCGGCGGCGGTGTTCGTGCGCTTTCTCTCCGGCTCCTACAGCAATGTCGTCGGGCTGCCGCTGCACGAAACCGCCATGCTGCTGGGCAGCCTGGGCCTTGCCCCATGGCTGTCGCCGCCCGTGACGACGCCCGCAACCACGCTCGCCCCGGCGGTCTGAGCATGACCGCCGAACTGCAGCTCTGCCGCCATGCCGGGGTGGTGCTGGCGGGGGGTCAGGGATCGTGGAAGGGGCGGGTGATCCGGATGTCGCACATGGGTTGGGTGGACGCGTTCGATACGCTGGCGGGGATCAGTGCGATCGGCGCTGAGCTGTCGCGGCTGGAGATCGGCGGTCTGACGCCCGACAAGGGGGTTGCGCTGGCGCGGGAGCTGCTGGCGGCGACGGCGTCGGCGAAGCCGGAGTAGGCTGTGGTTGTAGACAGGGGTGCGGGGCGGAGTGGGGGTCGGGGGTCGGGGGCCGGGTGTGTGGGTTCGATGGGTCGTCGATGGACTGAACGATGGATGCCCGGGGGCACAGATGATGGAGATGCAAGGCGTGCTGACTCGGAAGATTGCTGTTTTGATGTGCCTGGCGGCGCTGGTGGTGTTCGGTTCGACGTCGCGTGCCGGCGATGAGGGCGTGGGGTTGGGTCACGTCGAGGTTCGCGGGACGGGCGGGATTCCGATGGTGCTGATCCCCGGCGTGTCGAGCGACTGGACGGTGTGGGAGGAGTTTCTGGATCGTCACGCGGGGCGGTTCACGATGTACGCGGTGACGCTGGCGGGGATGTCGGGGACGCCGTCGCCTCGTGTGGCGATTGATGCCGGTTCGACGCCCTGGCTGGATCACGCGGTGCGTTCGGTGGCGCGGCTGATCGAGGATGAGGGTCTGGAGCGTCCGATCGTGATGGGTCACTCGATGGGCGGGATGATCGCGATGCGGCTGGGGATCGAGCATCCGGAGCTGGTGGGTTGGGTCGTGACGCTGGACGGGATGCCTGCGGTTCCTCTGGGTCGTGAGTACACGCCGGCGGAGCGGGAGGATGTGGTCGAGAATCGCCTGGCGGAGCGTCTGCGGCGGATGAACTCCGAGCAGTGGCACCGGGAGCAGGAGTCGAACCTGAGGCGGGTGATCCGGGACGATGAGATGGTGGAGCGTCTGGCGGCGATGACGCGGAAGACGCATCGACGCGTGGGGACGCAGTACTCGGTGGAGCAGATCAAGTCGGACATCAGGCCGCTGCTGCCTCGACTGGAGACGCCGACGCTGGCGATCGCGGCGATGGGGCCGCACTCACCGGAGGCGATGGACTTTCGCGGCGAGTGGATGCAGGCGATGCGTCGGGCGCCGAACGCGCAGCTCGTGTTTTTCGAGGAGACGAATCACTTCGTGATGCTGGATCGGCCCGAGGAGCTCGACTGGGCGCTGCGGGAGTTCCTGTCGGGGCGGCGGATCCAGGGCCATCCGATGCCGACGGAGCGGGAGATGCGCGAGGGCGGCGAGCGGTGAGGAGGCTCGCTTGAGCTCGATGCGGTTCAGCGATCGTTTGATCGAGGCGGTCGAGCGTGCGGGGGCTCCGGCGTGCGTCGGGCTTGATCCGGTGTACGAGCGGATTCCTTCGTGCGTGCGCGACGGGGCGACGTCGACGACGGGGGCGATCGAGGCGTATTGCCAGCACGTGCTGGACGCGATCGAGGGCGTGGTGGGGGTGGTGAAGCTGCAATCGGCGTGCTTCGAGCGGTACGGCGCCGAGGGCGTGGGCGTGCTGCAGCGGGTGGCGACGTCGGCGCGGCATCGCGGGCTGGTGGTGATTCTCGACGCCAAGCGGGGGGACATCGACCTGAGCGCGGAGCACTACGCGTGGGCGGCGTTCGACGAGGAGCAGGGCGTCGGGGCCGATGCGCTGACGGTCAACGCGTATCTGGGGGCGGACACGGTCGAGCCTTATCTGAAGTGGTCGGCGGGTCGGGACGGGACGCGGGGCGTGTTCGTGCTGGTTCGGACGAGCAATCCCGGGAGCGACGGCGTGCAGCGGACGAGTCTGGAGGGCGGGCGCAGCGTGGCGGAGATGATGGCGGAGTTGACCGCGAGGCTGGGGCGGGATCACGTCGGCGAGCACGGGTACAGCGACGTGGGCGCGGTGGTTGCGGCGACCAAGCCGGGCGACGCGGCAGCGCTGCGGGAGCGCATGGGGGAGCAGATCTTTCTCGTGCCGGGGTACGGGGCGCAGGGCGGCACGAAGCGCACGGTGCGCGCGCTGTTTCACGAGCGCGGGCGCGGGGCGATCGTGACGGCGAGCCGCTCGGTGATCTACGCGTTCGACGCCGACGACGCGCACTGGGTGGACTCGGTGCGCAGTGCGGCGGAGGACTTTGCGGATCAGATACGCGCGTTGCAGGAGTGAGGCGTTCGTCGTGCGCCCTGGCGTCTGGGAGGCCGGTGGGGTTTTAGTTGCAGTCGCCCCAGTTGACGAGGAGGGTGGCGAGGTCCTGGCCGTCGACGACGCCGTCGCCGTTGAGATCGGCGGGGTTTCCGGTCGCGCAGCCGGGGGTGGTGCACCAGTTGACGAGGAGGGTGGCGAGGTCCTGGCCGTCGACGGCGCCGTCGCCGTTGATGTCGCCGACGCAGATGGTCTGGGGGATGGTGAAGAGGAGGGCGTTGGCCATGAGGCGGGCGCCGTCGGTGGCGGCGTTCCAGTATCCGGCGTTGACGTCGCTGGAGACGGGGTGGAAGCCGAGCTCGACGACGCGGGGATTGGGGGCGAGGGCGACGAGGGTGTGTCCGGTGTTCCAGGTGGCGACCTTGGTGGAGCCGGGGGTGATGTTGGCGTTGGCGGGTCGATAGCCGCCGAAGAGCTGGCCTTGCGCGGTGGTTCCGGTGGAGGTGAGGAAGGAGTCGACGCCATCGAAGATGGGATGGTCGGGGATGAGGATCTGGCCGAGTCCGCCCATGGCCTGAACGAAGTTGCCGTTCTGCGGGATGGCGATGTAGTCGCCCATCTGCCAGCGGCCCTGGAGGAAACGCTGCTGGTGGAGCGAGGTGTTTGCGAAGACTCCGACGACGACGCCTCCGCCGGCGTCGACGTAGTCTGCGAGGACATCGCCGAGGGCGACGGGATCCTGGAAGGAGTCGTTGGACCAGACGAGGACGGCGTCCCACTGCTGGAGCTGAGCGAGCGAGGGCGTGCCGCCTTCGGGGTTGAACTGGGTGGCGTTCCAGATGGAGACGCTGTTGAAGAGTCCTGTTGTGAGGAGCTTGTCGCGCGGGTCGGTGTAGCGGGTGTTGTTCTCAGGATTGGTGGTGTTGGACGCGGCGGCGACGATGGCGACGTCGGGCTTGGAGGCGCCGGAGCGGGCGTCGGCGTGGGTGAGGGCGGTTGTGAGGGCGAGCGCGGCGCTTGCTGCGCGGGGTGCGATGGCGCGGCTGGTGC
>JBJHDE010000455.1:0-4892 GCA_050486385.1 Planctomycetales bacterium
CCATGTGCCGGCGGACCAGCGACGCATGATTCGCCATGCCGTCGATCATCTTCCGGTTGGTCTTCGAGAAGAAGTAGTTGTGCTTGAAGAAGTCGACGTGACCGGTGACGTGCGCCATCACGGTCTTCTGGTCCACGAGCGAGTTCCCCTCGAGCAGATAGGCGTACGCGGGGTTGGTGTTGATCACCATCTCGTAGATCTTCTGCAGGCCGAACTCGTAGCCCTTGGCGAGCTGCTCGTACTGCATGCCAAACCGCCAATGCGGATAGCGGGTGGGAAAACCCCCGTAAGCGGCAATCTCGTTGAGCTGATCGTAACTCACCATCTCGAAGACGGTGGGATAGCAATCCAAGCCCAGGCGGAGGGCATGGTCCTCCACCTCGGCCTGAATCTCCACCAACTCGGGCGGCAGTTGTTCTAATGGTCGAATCGGCATGAGACAGCATCTGTTCCAGGGTTGGTTCGGTAAGTCGCCGCCAAGCCAGCGATCCAGGTCCCATTCGTTGGGCGTCGGCTGATCCCAGTGGCTGGTCGACCCGTGTGCGACAACGCTTGCCAGTCCGCCTGACACCGACACGGTTTTAGGCCTCGCCCAGGCAATTGTGGTCGCCCTTCGGGCTAGCGCCCCTTCCCTAAGAAGGTTTTAATCGAATCGAGGATCGCGTCGCGATCGGCGATCTCACTGAGCACCAGGTTGTCGACTTCGCCGTAGTAATGTTCCTGCAGGGCGGGCAGGAATTCGCCGCTGCCGTAGGGGCTGTCGACCTGGCCGTAGCAAAACAGGTTGACGTGGGGCAGTAGCCGCTCGCTCAACAGGTTGAAGCACACATCGTTATCTTCGCCCCAGTTGTCGCCGTCCGAGAAGTGGAAGCAGTAGATGTTCCAATCCGCGGGCGGAAATTCGCGCTCAATAATCGAGGCACACACCTCGTAGGCGCTGCTGATCCGGGTGCCGCCGCTTTCTCGGGTGTGAAAGAAGGTTTGCTCGTCGACTTCCCGCGCGGCGGCGTCGTGGATGATAAACCGGCGTTCGATGCCATCGTATTGGCTCCGCAGCCAGGTGTCGATCCAAAAACTCTCGGTGCGGACAATCTCCTTCTGCTCTTCGGCCATGCTGCCCGAGACATCCATCATGTACAGGATCACGGCGCTGGTCTCGGGCTGCCGCGTGGTCTTCCACGACCGGTAGCGGCGATCGTCGCGAATCGGCACGATCCGCGGGTTCCCGTGGTTGTACTCGCCGGCCGACAGTTGCCGCCGCAGGGCCTCCTTGAAGGTCCGCTTCAGGTGCCGCAAGCTCTCGGGACCAGTCCGCCTCAGACCCGTGTAGCGATTGCGTTCTGTAACGATGTTGCTTTTGCCCTTGGGTTCAATGCGGGGCAGCTCCAGCTCTTCGCCCAGAATCTCCGCCAGTTCTTCGAGGGTCACATCGACTTCGAGAATGTGTCCGCCGGGGCGATTGCCCGCCCCGCCCGCCCCGTCGCCGTCGTCCTGGCCACGACCAATCGGTTCGCCGATCTCGCCCTCGCCCGCCCCCACGCCGCCGTTGCCCTGATCGCCGTAGCGAAAATGCGGCACATCGAGCTGCGGCAAGGGAATGCTCACCAGGTTCCGTCCCCGCCGACCAATCATCTCGCCATGGGTCACAAACTTCTTGAGATTCTGCCGGATCTTGCCCCGCACAATCTGCTTGAACCGGGCGTTATCGCGTTCGATTTTATGAACCATAAGGTTGCCCGTAGAAGCAAAGCATTCTGGAAATGGTATTGATGGACGTCTTGATGCCTGCGAGAGACACAAAACTATAGCAAGAAGCCTCGCGCCTCCTGCTACGGGTTCCATTGGCACCAGCGCGCAAAGCCGGGATTAGTAGTAGTGAGCCCTCTCGCAGGTGCCAGCCGTAAGCCACTGTGTGAGCCTCTGGTGCTGGGATTCGTCAACACGCGAACAGCCTGGCCCTTAAACGGCGGAACAGTTCGCCAATGGGAACCGTTCCGCCGTGTCAAAAGGGATCCGTTTCGCCTTACGAAGCATCGCCGCGGGCGAAGATGCTGGCCACGTAGTTGAGCACGTCGGTGGCGCTTTCTTCGTTGTAGCCGTAGTCGCGAATCAGCCGGCCCTTGACCACGTCGATCTTGGCCTGGGTGTCCTGGTCGACGACCTGCGAGACAAGGCTCTTGAGCTTGATAGTGTCCTTCTGATCCTCGAACAGCTTCAGCTCCAGGGCCTTGTGCAGCCGCTCGTTGGTCTTGTAATCGAACTTGCGACCATCCAGCGCCAGGGCCCCGATATAGTTCATGATCTCGCGGCGGAAGTCGTCCTTGCGGCTCTCGGGGATATCGATCTTTTCCTCGATGGACCGCATCAGCCGCTCATCGGGCTCTTCGTACTGCCCGGTGAACTTATTCTTGACCTTCTCGCGCTGGGTGTAGGCCCGCACGCTGTCGATGTAGTTTCCGCACAGCCGGGCCAGGGCGTCCTCGTCGGCGGCAATCGCCCGCTGAACTTCGTTCTTCACGATGTTCTCGTACTCCTGCTTGACCACGCCCAACAGCTCGCGGTATCGCTGCCGCGTGTCGTCGTCGGTGATCAAGCTGTGGTGTTTCAGGCCGCCCTCCAATTCGTTGAGCACCATGAAGGGGTTGATGCTGGTGGCCTTGGGGTGCGCGACCAGGGCGTTGGAAATTTTGTCCTGCACGTACCGCGGACTGATGCCGCTCATGCCTTCGTTGGCGGCCTGCTCGCGGAGTTCCTTGACGTTCTCGTCGGTGAAGCCTGGCAGGGTCTTGCCGTTGTACAGCTTGAGCTTTTGCAACAGCGTCAACGAGGCGTTGTTGGGCTCTTGCAGCCGGGTGAGCACCGCCCACATGGCCGCCATCTCGATGGTGTGCGGGGCAATGTGTTTGCCCTGGACCTTTTCCTCGTTGTAGTCCTTTTCGTAGATCTGAATCTCGTCGTGGAGCTTGGTCACATAGGGCACGTCGATCTTCACCGTCCGGTCGCGTAGGGCCTCCATGAACTCGTTGTTCTGGAGCCGCCGGTACTCGGGCTCGTTGGTGTGCCCCAGCAGGACTTCGTCGATGTCGGTCTGGGCAAACTTCTTGGGCTTGATCTTGTGCTCCTGGCTGGCGCCCAGCAGATCGTACAAGAAGGCCACGTCCAGCTTGAGGACTTCGACAAACTCGATCAGCCCGCGATTGGCGATGTTGAATTCGCCGTCGAAGTCAAACGCCCTAGGATCGCTCTCGCTGCCGTACTCGGCGATTTTGCGGTAGTTGATGTCGCCGGACAGTTCGGTCGAGTCCTGGTTCTTCTCATCCTTGGGCTGGAAGGTGCCAATGCCGATGCGGTCCTTCTCGCTGAAGATCAGCCGCCGGACGCGAATATCCTGGATCACCCGCGACCAGTCGCCGCCGTACCGCTTGAGCCGCTCGGAGTAGATGTAGCGCGAAAACGGGCACAGGTCGCCCACGATCTTGATCGGCCACTGGCCGGGACCGACCGACCGGTTGAGTTCGCGCTCCACTTCGGGGCGGAATCGCTGCGGCACAAGCTGCAGCGGCTCGCCGTTCATGGGGCACCAGTGTACCTGGTCCGGCTGCTCCAAATCCACAAAGCCAAAGGTGTACAACGCCCCCGCATCGGACTGCGTGTACCGCTCGAGCCCCTTCTTCAGCAATCGGGCGATGGTGCTTTTCGAGCTGCCCACCGGTCCGTGCAACAGCAACACCCGCTTCTCGATCCCGTAGCCCTTGGCCGCGCTTTCCAGGGCGTTGACCAACTGCATGAGGGTCTCGTCGAGACCGAAGATCGCGTCGTTGCCGTGGTGGTGCGGATCGTCGAAGAAGCGGAAGCGCACCCGTCGTTCGCGGGCCACTTCGTACTCATCGGCGCCGTCGAGCATGATCATATCGTACACCCGCTGATAGGCATTGCGGGCGATACCCGGCTGGGCGCGGACCAGGTCCAGATACTCGTGGAAGGTGCCTTCCCAGTTCTTTTTTCGGAACTGTTCGAGATCCTGCTGCTGGGTGATCAGTGAAACAATCGTATTGCTAAGGTCCGACATGGCAAAATTTGTCTCCCGGTGGAATGGACCATTCCGTGGCCAGTCTTGGGGCCGGTACGCATCCGGCAGGGGCGGACCGCCTGCGCGTGGGCACCACCCCGACTCTCAGGTTCATACGCAGGAACCCAGGAGTGTGGCCCAACTTGCTTGCAAAAGAACGTGGGGGAGCTCGGCTGGCAGTCCTGCCGCTTGTTGGCCAGCCGTCATTAGGAAGCGGAGCGCTGATCCGTTGGCCCCTGTATTCGCATCATCCGTCGTGCAGGCGCATCAATTCAGACTCTTCCAGTATGCTCACTGTTCCCGCAGGCGGCAAGCTTTGACATAACTTCCCGCCGAAGATGGCGCCAAACCCGCTTCTCAAGCCATTATAGCGCAAGGCCTTAGAGAGAGGGTCCCCCAAAAACGAGCGGCACGCCAAATCCCCCCGTTTCATCCAGTCCCGCACTGCCCGACACTCGCGCAGTGGTCCGGCGACTCGCTCGCGGCCCAGGCGGCGACTAGACTGGACACATGGGACAGGCCACTTGTTCGGGAGACCGTCCATGGGCGTACACGATTGGACGCAAGTCGCGGCAGGCATCTTCCACGACTTCCATCATTCGTGGCTGCAAACCCTGGCCGAGGCCCTGAATCGTGGGGCCTTGCCCAGCGACTACTATGCCCTCAAGGAGCAGATCACCGGCCCGTTTGGTCCCGACGTGTTGGCCCTGCAAGAGGCCTTGCCGACGGCTGCCGAACCCCACGTGCCGTCGTTCTCGAACGATCCCCAGGGTGGCTTGCTGCTAGCAGCGCCACCACTTGTCCCCACCGCCGAGGCCAGCAC
>JBJHDE010000456.1:0-4887 GCA_050486385.1 Planctomycetales bacterium
GACGGCGGCCCAACCCACGAATGACGATTTTCGCTTGCCCCGGCGACGCCGTGTGCGGAGCCGTCGCGACTTTCAGCGGATCTTTGGCGGCAAACGGACCGTCGCCCGGGACGCCACGCTGATGGCATTTGGTAAACGGAACGACCTGGGCGAGACCCGCCTGGGGGTCAGCGTCTCGAAGAAGCTGGGCGGGGCCGTGCGGCGCAACCGCTGGAAGCGGCTACTGCGCGAGGCCTTTCGGTTGGAACGCCGTGGCTTGCCGGTGGGCATCGATGTGGTCATTATTCCCCAACAGGCCGAGCCTCCGCCCTTGAGCGAACTCCGCCGCGGATTGGTGTCGGTGGTCCGCCGGATGGTCAAGCGTCTGCCGCCGCCCGAGGATGTCGCCTGAGGAGGTGTTGGCATGCGATGGCTGCTATGGCCGGTCAGTGCGGTGCTGATTGGCGTGGTCCGCCTGTATCAGATCGTCCTGAGTCCGCTGGTCAACGCGGCTGGGCCGGTGTGTCGCTTTGAGCCCAGTTGCAGCCAATACTTTATCGAAGCCGTGCGCAAGTACGGACCGTTCCGTGGGGCAGCCAAGGGCGTATGGCGGATCTGCCGCTGCAATCCCTTTTGCGAGGGCGGCCACGATCCGCCCTGAGGGCGAACCTTGCGACGCGGTGACTGTTGCCTGCAATCGTTTGGGAACGGCACTTCGGGCACGGAGATTCATCGAAGTGTCACGGGGGAATCGGTAGGCGTTCGGGTACGTGTTAGCTCACGCGGAGACGCGGAGACGCGGAGGAACGAAGCAGGAAATGGCGAGTTCCGCAATTCCTGCGGGGCTGTCAGCGTGGACCCCAACTCTTGATCTGTTGGCTGCTTCCCACAGAGGGATGGCTACGGCAAGGGGGACACGAGAATCGTTCGAAGTGTCACGCAGGAATCAGCAAGCTATCCAGCTAGGAAAATGGGCTTGGGGCGACTCATCAATTCATCTGCGCCCTCGTTCTCCGCGGCTCCGCGCCTCCGCGTGAGTTCAAAAGACCGAGCATGAGGAGGGTGTTGCCTTGGGCCACTCCGCGCACACGTCTTCGAAAGGTAACGGTGCCACGAGTCTCGTTCGCGGTGTTGCGCAGGGATCGGTCACAGCCCGGCCTCAATCCACAATCGGATCGAGGACCAGCGAGAACTGGAATCGCGGGCTGTCCTGGGCGGGTTGGGCATCGAAGATCAGGGTCTGGCTGGCGGCCGTAAACTGCTGTTCGCCCAGATCGACCTCGCTCTCGGGCCCCATCAACACGCCAAGCTGTGGCGTGGTCGACCAGACGTCGTCGCCATTGAGCACGATCCGCACATCGCCCGCCGGATGGCCTTCCAGCAGCACCAGCTTCAACCGATAGCGACCCTCGGGCGTGTCGAAGCTCATCATGTGCTGGTCGCCGAGCGGGAAGCCGTCCCAGGCGTAAATCAGCCCTTCGTTGGCTTGGGGGGCGGGATGCTCCAAGGGCTGGACTTCGCCGCCTTGGCCGTCACTGGCCGACGACGAACTCGCCGACGGCAGGGCCTCGCCCGGCCCCAGCAGCAAGCCGGCCGCCAACACAGCGCTCGACAGCACCGCCATCAGCCCGCCCAGGGCGATCAGGGGTCGCCGGCGGATCGCCCCCAGCACGGAAGCCGGCCAAGTGGCGGCATCGACCTGGTCGGTGGTTTCGGCCGGCAGGGCTTGTCCACCGGCCAGCGTGGGCCGACGCGGGCGGACGGTGACACGGCGGTTCCGCATCCGACCGCACAGCGGTTCCAGCGCCTCGGCCAGTAAATCGCAACCAGCGATGCGCTCGGCGGGATCGCGGGCGGTCATGGCGGCCAATAGGGCATCCAGATCGGCGGGAACATCGCCCCGATGCTCGCTGGGCGGCGGCACATCACGACTGAGCCGAGCCTTGAGCTTGTCGCGAACCGTCTCGCCAGGAAAGGCCGGTCGCCCGGTGAGCAGCCGATACAGCGTGCAGCCCAACGAGTAGATATCGCTCCGCGGGTCGAGTTCTCGTTCCCCGCGGGCGTGCTCCGGCGCGATGTAGTCGGGCGTGCCCAGAATTTGCCCGTTCTCGGCCAGATGCGATTCTTCGCCTTCCATCTTGAACCGGGCCATTCCCAGGTCCAGCAGCTTCACCAACGGCACGCTGCGGGTGTCGTCGCTGATGACCAACAGATTGCCGGGCTTAATATCGCGGTGAACCAGCCCCCGCTCGTGCGCATAGTGCAGGCCCACGGCGGCTTGGCGGATGCACTCGCAGACCCAGTCGACCGGCAAGCGGCGCTCATCAGTCAACCACCGAGCCAGATCGAAGCCCGGTACGTACTCCATGACCAGAAAGTGCTGATCGCCCTCGCACTCGGCGTCCAGGGCGGTCACGATGTTCGGGTGATTCAGGGCCGCCAACGTCCGCACTTCGTAGCGAAAACGCTCGACCGCCCCAGGTGTGGCCAATGCCTTGGCGCCAATCACCTTGAGGGCAAACTCCCGCCGGCTGTTGGGCCGCCGTGCCCGATAGACGATGCCCATGCCGCCCGAACCAAGCTGGTCGAGCAATTCGTACTTTCCAAGGAAAAATTCTTCTTGACCCCGCCCCAACTGCACGCACTGCCAGCGAGTCAGGCCCAACTCGCGCATCAGGTGCCTGCTCAGATCGACCGGATCGCTGAGATGCCCCCAGGCACGCTGGGCCCGCTTGAGCTGATCGGCGGGAACCAGGCGGCTGCGTTCGAGCCGGGTCCAGAACCGCCGTCGCGCGTCGGCCGAGACCGCGGCCCCCACCCGGCGGCGGCGCGATGCCGACCCGCCATGGCGAAGGATCCCCGACTCCGACCCGAAGTCGGCGGATGATCCGGTCCCAGACGTGATGACGGTGCTTCCCACTCCGTGGCTCTCCTGTGACTCGTCCTAAGACATTTCGTAAGCAGATTCCGTTCCTTGAAATCTTGTACCCGTGAGCCTCCGTCTCCAGAAGAATCACCCGAGGCGACTCGGTCAACGGGAAACTTGGGCATCCTCAAGAATTCATCGGAGCTTGTTGATATGTTTGTGCCTTCCACTCCGATCGCACACGCATGGCTTAAGTGTATGTCGTGTTTTGGGTTGCGGAGAAACTTCTCCGGCGGAAACTCCGTCGGCTGCCCCAGACTCATTCTTTTGAGGGCTTAACTCTAGGTCATCGGCACTTGACGCGGGGGATTGGAAAATTCTGGCAAGCCATTCGGTCGCACCAGATCGAACGATGGGGGGTAGCCCGCTCTTGTGGGAGTCCACCCGTCGCGCCCAGCACTGCTCGATTCCTAGGCGGCCCAGCACTCCCTTTTGGCGTCCCGTCGGGTTCCGCCCAACACACCTTTGGGACCCACACGCCGGAAGATCAGACGCGGCTGAGCGGCGCCGAGTTCAGCGTGTTGGTCCCACAATTCTTAAGGAGTTGCCTCCAATCCATTCACCGAGGCTGTTACCATAGTGAGGATTGCGGAAGATGCGGAAAGGGTTTTGGTGGAACTGGTGGCTTGTCCACCCATTTTCGATGGGCCTGCCCATCCGTCAGTCCTCAATGGTTCTCGCGGACTTTCGCGGAGATCGTGAAGAATGCGTTTTTCCTCCTTCTTCCATGCGATGCTTCGACGGTGATCGAACGGGGCGCGAGCCCCTGTAGCAACGGGTGTCGGGCGATTTTGGTTTAACGAATGCAGAATCCCCCTTCCTTTGGGCAATAGGTGGTTCCGACGTGGTGGACTGGCGAGCGACTGCGGCGTGTCTGGTGCTGGGCGGGTGGCTGGCGAGCCTGGGGCCCGCGGCTGGGGCCGATGAGCTGAACTTCAATCGCGATATCCGACCGATCCTCTCGGAGAATTGCTTCTACTGTCATGGTCAGGACGCCAATCACCGCGAGGCCGATCTGCGGCTCGACCACCGCGAGGCCGCCATCGACCATGGGGCCATCGTGCCCGGCGACCCCGAGACCAGCCTGCTGATCGAGCGGATCCTGGCCGACGACGATTTCACCCGCATGCCGCCGGCCGATTCGAACCGCCAGCTTTCCGACGCACAGAAGCAGTTGCTGCGGCGTTGGATTCGTGAGGGGGCCGAGTACACCCCCCATTGGGCGTTTTTGCCGCCCGAGCGACCCGCGGTTCCCGACGACTTGCGGCAGGCCGACTGGGTTCGCAATCCGATCGATCGCTTCGTTCTGGCCCGGCTGGAAGCCGAAGGGCTGGAGCCTTCGCCCGAGGCCGACCGCACGACGTTGATTCGCCGCTTGAGCCTGGATCTGACCGGGCTGCCGCCATCGCTTGAGCAGGTCGAGGCGTTTGTTAACGACACCGACCCCGGCGCCTACGAACGGCTGGTCGACCAGTTGTTGGCCAGTCCCCACTATGGCGAACGGATGGCCCTGCCCTGGTTGGATGCCGCCCGCTATGCCGATAGCAATGGCTTTCAGCAGGACGGCGACACCTGGCAGTGGATCTGGCGGGACTGGGTGGTCCAGGCGTTGAACGACGATCTGCCGTTCGACCAGTTCACCGTTTGGCAACTGGCCGGCGACCTGCTGCCCGAGGCCACGGTCGAGCAGAAGATTGCCAGTGCCTTCAATCGCAATCACATGCTCAATGGCGAGGGCGGGGCGATTGCCGAGGAGCAACGCTTCGTCAACCTGTTTGATCGCGTCGACACAACGGCGACCAACTGGCTGGGCCTGACAATGGCCTGTGCCCAGTGCCACGATCACAAGTACGACCCCATCACGCAGGCCGACTACTACGGGCTGCTGGACGCATTCAACCGTGTGCCCGAGACCGGGACCCCGCAGCGGATCTCGGCCCGGATTCGCGTCGGTCGTCCATTCTTAGAGTTGCCCACCGACG
>JBJHDE010000457.1:0-4865 GCA_050486385.1 Planctomycetales bacterium
CCAATCATCCACCCCATTGCGACTCGTCAGAAACCGGACGCTAACGCGTTCCGGCTGATGATTCATCGCCACCGGAACTCCACCAACTCCATCAACTCCATCAGCCCTCGGGCGTTAGCCCGGGGTTCTTCCCAAACATCCACCCCATAGCGACTCGTCAAAAACCGGACGCTCACGAGTTCCGGCTAATGATTCATCGCCACCGGAACTCCATCAACTCCACCGGGGTTCTTGCCGTAACCGTTCACACCTCAGGCAGCAGTGACGGTGCGGGGTGGCCAAAAAAAATGGCCGGCAAGGGCGTTGGTCACGTAGGCGAAGGTGTTGCGGCCTTGCTGGCGGCAGGTGGCGACTGGCGGGCAATCAGGTTGTCCGTGATCTCCTATGACATGTCGCAGGTATTTGCGGATCCGGTCCTCTTTGACAAGGGAAACCCTGCCGCGAGCTTACGCCCCATCTCGGGCGGTGAACGGTTACGCGACGAGGAATCCTCGCGGACGACCGTTGCCTGCACGAATTGACGAACCAACCGCCAGGCGCCAGAAGATTCCGAACGCTAAACACGCTGAACCGCGAAGCACACGCGCCCCACCTTCGCGTTCTTCGCGGTCCGTTCTCCTGATTCCGGCAGTCAATGCCGAATCGGGGTGGATTGACCAGTGGTCATTGCCAACACGGGGCAAACCGCCTGATGTCCACACTGTTCGAAGACCTGCACAGGGATCAATAGCTGGCTTTTCACCCTCCGACGCGGACATCGCCTACGGCAGCTTTGGCCGAATGCTCACCGCGACCGACCCGAGTGGGATCAATAGGCGCGCGATGCAGGCTGGAGATGCAGCGGTGAAGACTTTACCTGTGGCCATCGCTGCCGAAACGCCCCAGGGCCTGACAAGGAGCAGGCTCCTCGCCAGGCCCTGGGGGCGATTGTGTGTTCCGGGTGGGCGGGGATTCCGCCGGGAGGCGATCAGGCGGCTTCGGCCACGTTGTCGTCGCCTTCTTCCCACTCGGTGTAAGACGCAATGTCTTCGAGCGCCTGGCCAAGGTGACCGCGAATCGTCTCGCTCTGGTACTTCTCCAGCAGGCTGTTCAGCACCGCGACGACCGACTCGACCTCGGTCTGATAAATCTCCCACTCGCCCGGATCCCAAGTCGCCTCGGGCGACATGTCTTCGCTCATCATCAGCCTCCTTTCCGCGGAAATAACGAACCAAGCCTCAACCCCATTTATCGGCACCAGCGGTGGATTCGGTTCAGCCGACTCGCGCGGAACCGGCAGACCCACGGCCCCCGAGGCGGTAGAATGTACGGCCTGACCCCACCCATTGACTGGTCTCGCATTGCGGAGTCACCATGGCCGAATCGACCTATCGTCCTGGTCTGGAAGGAGTTGTGGCGGCCGACACGGCCATCAGCACCATCGAAGGCGGCCTGCTGTATCGGGGCTATCCGGTCGAGAATTTGGCCGATCACGCCAGTTTCGAGGAGGTGGCCTGGCTGTTGCTGGAGGGCGAACGCCCCTCGGCCAGGGAGTTGGCCGAGTTCCGCGAGCTGATTCAGGAGTCGATGCAAGCGGTCGGCGACGATGTGCTGGGACCGTTGCGAGAAATTGGTCGGTCGTGCCATCCGATGGACCTGGTCCGCAGCGGTGTGAGCCTGCTTTCGGCCAGCGAGCCCGAGGCCGAGGATGTGACCCCTGAGGCCGATCTTCGCAAGGCCAAGCGCTTGATTGGGCAGGTCGCGCGGATTGTCGGGGCCGTGGGCTGTTGGCACACCGCCTGCCAAGACGCCCCGCCTACGCCGGGGCAATCGCTGGCGGCCAGCCTGCTGGAGATGATCACCGGCGAACCGCCCGATCCCATGGCCGAGCGGGCGATGGACATCTCGCTGATTCTGTATGCCGAGCACGAACTCAACGCCTCGACCTTCGCCGCCCGGGTGGTGGCCAGCACGCTGTCGGATTTGCACTCGGCGGTGGTGGCAGCGATTGCCACACTGAAGGGCCCCCTTCATGGCGGGGCCAACGAGCGTGTGATGGATGTGCTGGAAGAAGTGGGACACGAGCAGCGGGCCGAGAGCTGGATCCGCGAGCAACTGGCCGCCAAGCGTCGGATCATGGGCTTCGGTCACCGGGTCTATCGGGATGGCGATCCCCGGGCGGTTTATCTCAAACCCTGGTGTGCCAAGCTTGCCGAAGACCTGGGCCTGGAAGAATTGGAACGCCGGGCCGACATCATTGAGCAGGTAGTCGCCACCGAGAAGCGATTGCCGCCCAATCTGGATTGGCCAAGCGCCCGACTGTACCACTACCTGGACTTGCCGGTTCCCAGCTACACGCCGCTGTTTGTGGCCTCGCGGGTGGTGGGCTGGTCGGCCCATGTGATTGAACAGCACGGGAATAATCGCTTGATTCGCCCGACGGCAACCTATTCGGGGGCCCCGCGACGAAGCTGGGGGGAATGAACACCCCTAGCGATTGGACGCTGGGGGGCCGCTTGGTGATTGTGGACCGGGCCGTCCCCCTTTCCCTATTTCCGAGGGCTGCGATACTGGCTGCCGACGCGTTTGGCGGACCCTGAGCCGCGATTTCGCGTGTCGCTGAACTGTGCCCCGGCCCCCACGTGGAATCCGCCATGTCGGCCTCGTCCGAGTTCGATCACGATTCCTTCGAGGCGAATCTCCGCCAGCAATCGCCGCTGCTTTGGTTTACCACCCTGGTGGGGCCGTTCCTGCTGGCCGCCGGAATTCTGACCGCCGTGTACCTGACCTATGGGCCAGTGTACGTCACCCGACTGGTGTTCAGCGGGGTCCTGGGGTTCTTCTTCTTCGGTCGCTTCATCATTTTGGGGGGTCACGGGGAGGGACTGGCCAGCGAAACCTTGTTCGCGATGGTGCTCTTCATGGACCTGGCCGTGGCCTCGATTTTGGCGTTCCATGTGACGTTCCTTTTCAAGCTGCCGTTGATTGGCCCCAAGTTCCAGGAACTCATGGAAGACGGCCAAGTCATCATGCACAGCAATCCCTGGATGAAGCGGGCGACCTTTGCGGCCATCATTGTGCTGGTGACCTTCCCCCTGGCCGCCACCGGCAGCATTGGCGGTTCGATCTTTGGGCGGCTGCTGGGCATGACCCGGGTGATGACCTTCTGTGGGGTGGCGATTGGCAGCGTGGTTGGCTGCGGGGCGATGTACTTTGGCTCGCAGATCCTCAACCACTGGGGGATCAATCGCGATCACCCCGCCTTCTTTTGGGGCGGAGTGATTGCCGTGGTGCTGATCATCCTGGTCCTCAATCACCGCTACCGGCAGTACATCAAGCGCCACCGCCAAGAGAAGGCCCAACAGTCCGAAAAGGCGGCCAGCCAACCCGCCCCCGAGGAACGCGGTTAATCGCCCCCGCTTGGCCAGCCATCGCCCCCCCTTCTTGCCAGAAACCCCCTCTATGGTCTAGGCCAAATCCATTCTTTTGGAGGGCGGAACAGCAGGGCATTCATCAACGAATGATTATGGATTCACGCAACCGCACCGGGTTATACTACCGAAAGCGGGTTGGGGCTGGCGTGTGATGGCCCTCGCTGACGCAAGCAACCGTTCGAGACACAACCTCCATGATTGGCGTGACGAGACTTCGGGCGTGGAATGCCGTTGGGGCTGGGCTGGTGATGGTGATCGCGGGGCTACCCACCGTTCATGGGGATGAGCATCCGGAGTTCAAGACGCAGATCGAGCCGTTTCTCAAGTCCTACTGCGTGGGCTGTCATGGGCCCGACGCCCAGGAAGGGGACTTCCGCGTCGACGAGCTGGACCGCGATGTCGGCGGCGGACGCTCGGTGAACCACTGGCACGAGATTATCGAGCGGGTGGGCGGCGGCGAGATGCCGCCCGAGTTGGAAGACACCCAGCCGTCGCTGGAGCAGCGGACGGCCTTTGTGGAGTGGGTCGCCGCTCGCATTAAGGAAGGCGAAGCCGCGCGGTTGGCCCAACGCGAGCGGGTCGACCTGCGGCGGTTGAGTCGCGAAGAGTATGCCAACACGGTTCGCGACCTGTTGGGCGTGACCTTCGACGTGGCCGATCCGCTGGGGCTGACCGAAGACGACGAGTGGCACGGCTTCGAGCGGATTGGCTCGGTGCTGAGCCTGTCGGCCTCGCATGTGGAAAAGTACATGGCCGCCGCCGAGATGATTCTGGCCGAGGCCTATCCCGACAAGATTCCCGAGACCATCGTTGCGCGGAAGTCGGCCTTGGAGCTGCGGGGCGGGCCCAGCGCGCGGCGGATGGCGGAACTCAAGGAGCAGGGTCTGGCCGACAAGGTGCGTGTCGACCTGTGGCCCGGTCACCAATTGCAGGGCGGTCGCCCGGGCCCGGGCAGCGTGCCGATGTTCCGCACAGCGGGCGACTTTCGCGTCCGGATTCAGGTCAGTGGGCTCAAGCCGCCGGGAGGGCGTGCGCCGCGGCTGAGCTTTTATGCCGACAAGGTCGATCGCCTGCTGTTTGCCCAAGACATTCTGGCCCCGGAAGACGAGCCGACCATTGTCGAGTTTGTCGCGCATTTGCCGGCTGGCGGTCATACGTTCAAGCTTTCCAACGATGTGCCGGGGCCCAGCAACCTGCCGCGTTCGGGGCGGTCCGGCGGACGCCCGTTCTTCAGCATTGCCGATGGCCGCATCCCCTGGCAGCTCAAGCTGACCGATGAAGAAGGCCAGCCGCTGTATCCGTTTTTGATTATCGACTGGGTCGAGTGGGAGGGTCCGCTGCGACCCGAGCACGAGGAGGCCCTGCGGTTGGCCTACCTGCCCGCTGCCGACGGCGATTTGGCCGACTCGCGGCAGAAGCTAAAAGGCTTCATTCAGCGGGCCTTCCGACGCC
>JBJHDE010000458.1:0-4326 GCA_050486385.1 Planctomycetales bacterium
CCCTGAAACAGAAGTAGGCCGAAGCCTAAACTCAGCCAACCCCTCCTCTACTCGACCGCTCTTCGTGGTTAGTTCTCCTGATTCGGGCGCTCATTAGCTGGAGACCATGAAGAGTTTGTGAATGGGCTTTTGGTGTTCGAGTTTGTTGAGTTTGGGGTCGTCCTTGCCATAGCTTTCTGCCAGGGTTCAGCGTGAGGTCGTTCTGCGCACAGTTTCGAAAGGAGTCGTCATGGAGTATGCAGGAGTGTTCGCGGCCGGCCTTGTGATGGTATCGGCCTTTGTGGTCCCAGGCGGCGAGCCGAAGCATGATGGGCAGCTTGCGCCCATTGAGAACTCACTTGGGATGAAGTTGGCCTACATCCCACCAGGGACGTTCAAGATGGGGTCAATTGTTTCGGAGCCCGGTCACCATTGGAGTGAGCATCAGGTCGAAGTCCAACTCACCCGAGGCTTCTACATCGCGATCCATGAGACGCGGCTCGGCGACTTCAAACGCTTCGTTCAGGCGACCGGCTACCAGACCGATTCGGAGCGCATACGGGAGGGCCTCTGGGGTTGGGATCCTCAGAAACGGATACGGGTTCAAGATCCGAAGTTCAACTGGCGAAATCCCAGCTTTCCTCAAACGGATGAACACCCGGTGGTCAACGTGAGTTGGAACGACGCCCAGGCTTTTATCAAGTGGCTCAACGAACTCGAAGACCATCCCCGGCGACGGTATCGGCTGCCGACGGAGGCCGAATGGGAATATGCCTGTCGGGCTGGAACCGAAACCCCCTTCGCCTTCGGTGACAACCTGACCCAGGAGGATGCCAACTTTGGTGTGGTCCAGCGAGCACACGACGCCTTTCGCCCAGATTTGGTTTGTACGCGACCGGCGGGCAGCTACCGTCCAAACCGTTGGGGGCTGCATGATATGCATGGAAACGTCAATGAATGGGTTGAGGACTTTTACGAGTTGCGAGTTGCCGGTGGAAGGGACCCTATAGCGAGGCGAGATACGGAGCTAAAGGTTTTCCGAGGCGGGGCATGGCTGAGCCGCAAGGCGGATCGATGCAGGTCGGCAGCTCGGGACTGTTTCCCAGTCGCGATGACAGCGTCAGACATTGGCTTTCGTGTTGTCCTGGAGCCGGTCGACGAGATGGACGAACAGGAATAGCCGAGTGGTTTTGGTAATTTGGTAATGGGGGCTGGCTCGGCCGTCATGGTCACCAACCCCGAAGGCGAGCGGACCATCTCCATCGCACCCGTCACTGGCTTCGCCATTGGCCTGGAAGCCGCCCTGAGCGATGGCGTAGGCAAGACGATTCGCATCGGGGAGTGGCCGGGTCTGGGCTGCGGGTGGGCGGGGACAAAACGGGTTGGGTAGTCGAACTCCCCAGGGTGATGGACGGCGAGCACCTGTCCCCTCGAATTTCTGTGGCAAAAGTGGTGTGTGGAGCGGGAAATGCTCGCATTTTGTGGTCGCGGATGGTAGGGTGGGCCGAAGACGCATCAACGTATGTTGATGCTGGACCCGCACTTCCCGAGCGATCCTGCCCAAGATGCCCCAGGCGAATTCCCCTCGAATGATTGGTCGTCGCGGCGACTGGCGAAGTTGCTGGTTTGTCGCGAGTCTGGCCGTGGTGCTGGCGATTCCCCTGGCGGCCCAGGCCGAGGACGAATTGCGGTACAACCGCGATATCCGCCCGCTTTTGGCCGAGAATTGCTTCTTCTGTCATGGCCCGGATGCCCAGCATCGAGCGGCCGATCTCCGCCTGGATGTTCGCGAAGTCGCCGTGGCCACTGGGGCGATCGTCCCGGGGGATGGCGGCGCTAGCGAGTTGGTCCACCGGATTTTGAGTGACGACGAGTTCGAGCTGATGCCGCCGCCCCACAGCCACAAGACGTTGTCGGCCGAGGAGAAGCAGCGGATTCGCCGCTGGATCGACGAAGGGGCCACCTACGAGGGGCATTGGGCCTATCAGCCACCCGTCCGACCCGAAGTGCCCGAGGATCGCCCGGCGATCGACTCCTTGGTGGAAGCCGAGCTTCAGCGGCAGGGGCTGGCCTTCAGCGAAGCGGCGGACCGTCGGACGCTGATCCGTCGGCTGTCGTTCGACCTGACGGGGTTGCCGCCCACGCCGGCGGAGGTCGAGGCGTTTGTCAACGATCCGGCCGAGGACGCCTACGAGCAGTTGGTCGAACGCCTGCTGGCCAGCCCTCACTACGGCGAGCGGATGGCGATTCCCTGGCTGGATGTGGTGCGTTTCGCCGACACGATTGGCTACCACTCCGACAAGCCGCGGGATGTGTTTCCCTATCGCGATTGGGTGATCCAGGCGTTCAACGAGAACAAGCCCTTCGACGAGTTCACCGTCGAGCAGCTTGCGGGCGATTTGCTGGAGAATCCCAGCACGCAGCAGCGCGTGGCTTCGGCGTTCAATCGCTTGTTGCTGACCACCGAAGAAGGCGGCGCCCAGGCCAAAGACTACGAGGCCCGGATGCTGGCCGATCGGGTGCGGGCGGTGGGCGCCGTTTGGTTGGGGCAGACCACCGGTTGCGCCGAGTGCCACGACCACAAGTTCGATCCGACGACGGCGAAGGACTTCTACGCGCTGGGGGCCTTCTTTGCCGATGTCCGCGAGCCCGCCATTGGCAATCGCGGCCCGGGCATGATCGTCAAGACTTCCGAGGACGAGGCCCAGTTGCAGCGGCTGGCCGAGGGCATCCGGCAGGCCGAAGCCGGGCTCGCGGCCCTGACCGAAACCTCGGAGTTTGCCCAGGCCCTGGCCGATTGGGAACAGGCGACCCACAAGGCACTGGAACAGAACACCCTCTGGACCCCGCTGACACCAGCCAACGTGACAGCGACCGCCGGCGCAGTGCTGGAGGTCGACGAGTCGCACCAGGTGTTTGTCGCCAAACGGCCCGACGGTGGCTCCAGCCGCTACGAGCTGACATTGCCTACGGGACGGACCGGCGTCACGGGCTTGCGACTGGAGGTGTTGCCGCATGCCAAGCTGCCTCAGAAGGGGCCGGGTTGGGCCAACAATGGCAACTTCGTACTCAACGAGGTCGATGTCACCGCCAACGGAAAACCGGTGAGCATCGCCGCGGCCTCGGCCAGCTTCGAGCAAAACAACTTCCCAGCGGCTCGGGTGTTTGATGGCAAACGCGACGCACAGAACGGTTGGGCGATTCTGGGGGCTCAGGATCGGCCGTCGGAGTTGTTCCTGGAATTCGCCGAGCCGGTGGGAGGAGACGAGCCGGTGACTCTGGTTGTCGCCATGGATCAGGTCTACGGCAGCAACCACATCATCGGGCATTTCCGCTGGTCGGCCACTTCGGCACCACGACCCTGGCCCACGGCGGGCGAAGGCGTGCCGCCGGCCGAGATCGCGGCGATCCTGGCCAAGCCGATTGATGAGCGAACCGACGACGAGCGGGCCAAGCTGGTGGCTCACGTTCGCGACGTGCTGCCCTTCACGGCCGACGCCCGCAAGGCGATTGAGGCGGCTCGCACAGCCCACAAGCAGTATGAAGAGGGCCTGCCGCGGTGCTTGGTGACTGAACGCCAGAGTCCGCGGACGGTGCGGATCTTGCCGCGCGGCAATTGGCAGGACGACAGCGGAGCGGTGGTCGAGCCGGCCTTGCCGCATTATCTGCCGCAGCTCGAGCTGGAGGAGGACCGGCGACTCACGCGGCTGGACCTGGCCCAATGGCTGGTGTCGCCCGAGCACCCGCTGACCGCCCGGGTGACGGTCAATCGCATTTGGAAGCAGTTCTTTGGGAATGGGCTTTCGCGGACGCTGGACGATTTCGGCATGCAGGGCGAGTGGCCCTCGCATCCCGAGGTGCTGGACTGGCTGGCCGTGGAGTTCGTCGAAAGCGGTTGGGATGTTAAGCATGTGGTGCGAACGATTGTCACCAGCCGCACCTACCGGCAAGCGTCGGTGGCCAGCGACGAGTTGCTGACCCTGGATCCCGAGAATCGCCTGCTCGCCCGGCAAAGCCGCTGGCGACTGGATGCCGAATTGGTCCGCGACAACGCCTTGTGTGTGTCGGGCCTGCTGGTGCCCAAGATCGGTGGCCCGAGTGTCAAGCCGTATCAGCCGGCTGGCTACTGGGAGAATTTGAACTTCCCGCGGCGGACGTATGCGGCCTCGACCGGCGAGGACCAGTACCGGCGGGGTCTATACACCTGGTGGCAGCGGTCGTTTCTGCATCCCAGCATGTTGGCCTTCGATGCCCCCAGCCGCGAAGAATGCGCGGCCGATCGCAATCGCTCGAACATCCCTCAGCAGGCGCTGGTCCTGCTGAGCGACCCGACCGGTGTCGAGGCCG
>JBJHDE010000458.1:4336-4856 GCA_050486385.1 Planctomycetales bacterium
GAGTATCAGCAGGACCCCGAGGCGGCCAACCGCTTATTGCAGGTCGGCCTGCGACCGCTGGAGCCGGAACTCGCGGCGGTCGAGTGGGCTGCCTGGATGAGCCTGTCGCGGGTGCTGTTGAACCTGCACGAGACCATCACCCGAAGCTGAGAGCGTGACCCTCCGGCTGTTGGACCCCGAACCCAGACGCATGTCCCATGGACCATCGCATGCTCAATACGGCACTGCACCGCCGCGCGTTTCTTCGTACCAGTGGCATGGGCGTGGGCGCCGCGGCGCTGGCGAGTTTGCTGGCCGGCGAGTCCAGCGGCCACGAGGCCACGACCGAGTGGGCCGGCGTCGTGCGACCGACGCATCATGCGCCGAAGGCCAAGCGGGTGATCTGGCTGACCACGGCCGGTGGCCCCTCGCATCTGGAGACGCTGGACTCCAAGCCCGAACTGGCCAAGCGGGATGGCCAGGACATGCCCGAAAGCTTGACCAAGGGCCAGCAGATTGCCCAGTTGCAGGGCAAGAAGCT
>JBJHDE010000459.1:0-4848 GCA_050486385.1 Planctomycetales bacterium
AGTTCTACGATCCCTATCAACCCGACGGTCTGGACAAGGCCCTGGGAATCGAACGGGCCGAGAGCCTGGACGAACTGCTGGCCGAGTCGTTTGCGGTGAGCCTGCATTGCCCGCTGACGCCCGAGACCCGCGGCATGATCGATGCAAAGGCCCTGGCGAGGCTGCCGGCGGGCGGTTTCCTGGTGAACACCGCACGTGGCGGCATTGTGAAACTGGACGCGGTGTACGAGGCCCTGAGAAGCGGGCATCTGGCCGGAGCCGCCTTGGATGTGCTGCCCGAAGAGCCGCCCTCGCCCGAGGAGCCGCTGATCGTGGCCTGGCGGGACCTCAGCGACCCGATCTCCTCGCGGGTGCTGATCACGCCGCATATCGCCTTCTATTGTGAAGAGGGCCTGATCGACATGCGGACCAAGGGCAGCCACAACGTCCGCCGCGTGTTGTTGGGGCATCCTCCTCGCAACGTGGTCAATGGCGTGCGGCCCCGGGACCACTGATCACAACTTACGACGACCGCTGCCTGCAAAGGTTTACAAACAAGCCAAGAGGTATCGGGAGACTCAAAACGGGAAACAGGTTGAACCGCGAAGACGCCAAGAGCGCGAAGACGACCTGCCCCACCTTCGCGCTCTTTGCGTCTTGGCGGTTAGTTCTCCTGATTCGGGTAGTCCATGCCGAATCGGTCGTGTAACTCAGGATGCTGTGTCCAGGGGGCTTTGACCACACGGGTCCAGCCATTTGATCTCCAAACTGCTCGAAGACCTGCGCGGGGGATCAGTCGAAGTGTTGCACGGGAATCAACACGTGATGCAGCCATCGAAACGAGCCTGGACTGGATCGCCCAAAGTTCCGCGCCCTCGTCCTCCGCGTCTCCGCGTGAACCCAAAACCTCAGCATGTGGAGTGTGTCGCCAATGGCCGCGCGGCTCACCCGTTACCGAAGCTCATGATCCAGGTGGCGATTGTGAAGTACAGCAGCAGGCCCAGGGCATCGGCCACGGTGGTAATCAGTGGGCTGCTGGCGACAGCCGGGTCCATCCGCAACCGCGTCAGGATAAACGGCAGGATCACGCCCAGCAGGTTGGTCGCCAAGACAATCAACAGCATTGAAAGGCCCACGATCAAGCCAACCTCCAGGCCGGCGCGGTAAATTCCCAACAGCAGGCTGGCCAGGGCCATGGTTAAGCCCAGGGCCAGTCCCACGCCCATCTCCTTGAGCAAGACCCACATCCACTGCCGCATGCGGACCTCCTGGGTGGCCATCGCCCGGATGATCAGCGTGGCGGCCTGCGAGCCGGTGTTGCCGCCGCTGTCGATCAATAGCGGCAGAAAGAAGGCCAGGGCGATGGTGGCTTGCAGCGTCTCTTCGTACGCGGCGATCACGCCCGAGCTGACCAGATTGACAAAGATCAGCACCAGCAACCAGCCAATGCGTCGGCGGTACAGTGCGGCGATAGAGCTGACCGAATACCGTTCGGTCAGCGGGGCGATGGCCGAGCTGAGGTGAAAGTCTTCGGTGGCTTCCTCTTCAATGACGTCGGCGACATCGTCGTGGGTCACAATGCCCACCAAGCGATTGTGCTCGTCGACCACGGGGATGGCCAGGAAGTCGTAGTCGGCCATCCGCCGGGCCAGGTGTTCCTGGTCTTCGGTGACGCCCACGCTGACCACGTCGGTGCGCATAATGCTTTGCACCGTGGATTGTGGTCGGGCCAGGATCAGGTCTTGCAGGGACACGAAGCCAATCAATTGGCGTTGATCGTCCACGACATACACGTAGTAAATCGTCTCGCGCTGCGGGGCCTCATGCCGCAGTTGCTCCAGGGCTTGATGAACGGTAATCTCGGCGGGCAGCGCGGCGTAGTCGGTGGTCATCCACGCCCCGGCGCTGTCTTCGGGATACGACAGCAAACGGCGAATGTCCTCGCGGTCGGCCCGGGCCACCAACGGCAGCAGGCTTTCGACGATCTCGGGCTCCAAACGCCGCAGCAGATCGACGCGGTCGTCGTGCGACATCGCCTCAAGCAGCCGCGAGACCCGCTCGTGCCCCAGGCCTTCGACCAGCGTTTCCTGGATGTCGAGCGGTACGAACGAAAAGATCTCGGCCTGCCGCTCCACCGAAGCGTGATTCAATAGCTGCCAAAAGTCCTCGACCGAGAGGTCCTCGGCCAGTTCCGCGACACTGGCCGCGTGCAACTCGTTGACCACCGCCGTCAGGCTGGCCGTGTCTTGGCTGGCCAGCATCGAACGGACCTCGGGCGTCAGCAAGGGGTTGGCCATGGGGGCTTCCTCGTCGGTCAGGATTTCAAAACATGATGGCGCTCGACGGCTGTCCGCAACAGCCTGCTGGAGCTGGGCTTCACCGGTGGCCGGCGGACGTACGCACGACCGGTCTGGCAGACGTTCAGGTTCTTATCCCGCTGGGAGACAAGGTATCGGGAGATGGTTCGCCGTTGACTGGGGCGGCATGTCGCGGTCGCAACGCTCATGGGGCCGCGAAGAGAAACGGGGGGCGGGGCAGGAAAGCAAACGGAGTGAGCCCCAGAAACACGGTTGGGAAGGCGTTATGCCAAGGGGATGCGGACCGTGAAGGTGCTGCCCACGCCAATCTGGCTGTCGACGGCGACTTGCCCACCGAACGACTGCACCAAGTGCTTGACGATCGACAGGCCCAGGCCCGTGCCGCCCTGGTCGCGACTGCGGGCGCGATCGGCACGGAAGAAGCGTTCGAAGATCCGCGGCTGCTGCTCGGGGGCGATGCCGATGCCGGTGTCCTGGACTTCAATGACGGCCTCGTCGGCCTCGGTGTGGCAGCGGACGGTGACCTGCCCGCCCTCGCCGGTGTACTTCAGGGCGTTGCTCAGCAGATTATCGATGACCGTTTGCAGGCCCTCTTCCTCGGCCCGAACAAAGATCTCGCCCCGCGGAAGTAGGCAGGTCATGCCGATGCCCTTGCTATCGGCCGTGGGTTGGCGTTGCTCCAGACACCACTGAATCGTCTCGGTCAGAGGCACCGTGCCGATCTCGATCCGCTCGGGCTGGCTTTCGATCCGAGCCAGCCGCAAGACATCGAGAATCAATTCCAGCAGCCGGCTGGCTTGCTCTTCGATGCGACGGACGAACAGCACGTTGTGTTCGGGATCCTCGAGCGCCCCGCCCAGCAGCGTTTCGGTGTAGGCCTGGATGCTGGTCAGCGGGGTCTTCAATTCGTGCGAGACATTCGCCACGAACTCCTGCCGCAGATTCTCAAGCCGCCGCAACTCGGTCACGTCGTGCAAGACCAACACCACGCCCGGACAGGGGTCGCCGGGCAGGCGGGTGGCGTGCATGGCCACGATTCGGCGGGTGAGGGTGACTTCAAACTCGATGCGGCGGACGGGCTCGCTGGCGGTGAAGGCCTCGCGGACGGCCTTTTGCACCACGGGATTCCGCACGGCCTCCCACAGGGGCCGGCCTTCCACGCCCTCGGGCTCGAAGCCAATCAATCGGCTGGCCGCTCCGTTGGCAAACAGAATGCCTTCGTCGCGATCGACGGCGATCACGCCCTCGATCATGCCGCCCAACACCGTGGCCAGGCGTTCGCCGTTTTGCCGCAGCCGTTCGGTATGGCGGAACAGCTCGCGACTCATGCGATTGAAGGCCTGGCCCAGCAGGCCCAGTTCGTCGCGGTTGGCCACCTGGACTTCGTGCTCGTATTCGCCCAACGAGACGGCCCGGGCCCCACGGATGAGTTCGGCCAGGGGATCGACAATCCGACCCACCAGCCAACCGCTGACACCTACCACCAACAACACCCCGCCCACGGCCGTGCCCCACAGCAGCCACTGGGCCGAGACCAGCTCTTGCCCGACTTCATCCAGGGGCAGCGTCAATCGCACCACCCCCAGTAACTGATCCCCCTGAGTCATCCGCCGTGCCAGATGCAAGGTCTCGGGCTCGGCGTAATCAAATCGGCCTTGCCGCTGCTCGTCGGCCGGGGTGTGGAACAGCGCCCGGATCTCGGGATCGTCGCTGAGTTCGCCGGGCAGGCTCTCGACCGGGGCGCCGGCATCGGCCATGACCAACCCATCGGGCCCCAGCACCGTGAGCCGCAGGCTGGTGCGTTGGGCCAGCCGCTCGGCCAGGCGATGCAGCTCGTCGATGTCTTGGTCGCGGAGGGCGTTCTCGACGGGTTCGCCAATCAGGCCCAAGGCGTCTTGCAAGCGGCGTTCGGCCTGCTGGACCAGGGCCTCGCGGAGCGACACCCGCACGACGCCCACAAACACTGCCGCGACCAGCAGGATTAAACCCGCGTAGGTGGCAAACAGTTTCCAGAACAGCCGTGAACTCCACATGAGCGTGCCCCGCTCGAACACGCTGTCTTCGTGCTCGGGGGACACGGGCTCCGGTGGCGGAGTCGGGCGTGTGACGACGGGTTCTAAAACGCTGGTCATGGGGGCGTTCCCGCAGGCAAGCGGAGGGCCACCGGCGGTCCGTCCGCCAACAACCCGACAATCCGTTGAGACCGTGACAACTCAGGCCGGGTGCCGCTGGCCATGGACGCAAGGTAGCCAGCGGCGGCGTGGACCGGTGCATCGGCCACCGGCACCAAGGCAGCAAACCAGGCGGGGATCACTCGTCGAAGTCGTGCCGTTTGTGGCCGGCGGGGCACTCGCGGGGTTCAATCGCCCGCAAGGTGCCCACCACCAGATTATCCTTTCGGTGGGCTGTCACGAATACTCCCCGAGCGGCAAATCCCGGCGGAGTGCGGCCCGGGGGCCCAGAGGTCGACCTGTCATCATCAGCCTCGTGGATCAAGACGCCGTAGAAACCGAACCTACGGCGCCAGCAAACAGATCCAGGCAGCGAGTGC
>JBJHDE010000460.1:0-4826 GCA_050486385.1 Planctomycetales bacterium
GCGGCTTGGTGGCGGGCGGCTCGCTGGAGATCTACAACGCCAACAACGCCACTGGCATTGTCGCCGGAAGCTGGACCGTGGAGGCCGGCGGTGTGCTGCGGGCCGGGGTGATCAACAACCAAAGCACGCTGGGGCACAATTCCGTGGAGATTTTTCTCGACGGAGGCGACTTGCAGTTGATCAATCGGCCCTTGGACACGCCGGTAGCCGTCAATGGCATCCTTGAGACCTGGTTCAATGCGCATCATGGGGCGTCCAACGCCCGCAACAACATCGAGCACTTCCGCAATCTGCCCTTGGGGATCGACGATGCCCAGGGCCTGCTGACGGGTTGGCTGCACTACAACAACGATCCCGACGTTCTTGCCCGAGCTACTGAGCTGGGTGCGATTGGGTTCGCCACCAGCCAGTACGCCGGCCTGTGGATCACCGAGTTCACGCCCGATGTCAGCGGTGCGTGGGGTTTCCGCTTCAACAACGTCGACGACAACATGTCGTTCTGGATCGACCTCGATCAGGACGGTGTGTTCTCGATGACGGGGGCGAACGGAAACGAGCGATTCTATGATCGCGGCTGCTGTGCCGGCAGCGGCGACCAGTTTACCCCGACTCTGGTTGGTGGCGAAACCTACCTGCTGGGAATCGTGATGAACGATACCGGCGGGAATGGTTACTTCCGCCAGGTTGAATTCCAGAGACCAGGCGGCTCCTGGCAGCAACTCAACCCCAGCACGGCTCCCTCGGGCATGTTCGTCTGGTACGACAACTTTTCCACTGCGGGTGAGTTTGCCCACAACCTTTATGTCAGCCAGGACTCCAGCGTGCAGATGCTGGAGAATATTCGTGACGTGGAGTTCACGGGGACCATCGCCATCCAGTCTGGCGCGACGCTGACGCTCCACAGCGACAGTGAATTGGCCTCCAGTCATACGGTCCACGACCTCACCGGCCAGGGAGGCGTTCACTTCAGCGGCAGCAATGCGTTCACCCTGCCCAGTGCCAACAGCTACCACGGCGACACCACCGTCGACACGTTCGTCGTCGTCACCGCTGATCGGGCCCTGGGCTTTGCTGGCACCACCCATGTGTTGGCCGGAGGGACATTGCAGATTGATGGGGGGATCCTCTACCAGACCAAAGAGCACATCCTGCTCTCTGGCACCCTTCGAGCCCAGGCCGGTGGAACCAACGATTTTTATGGTTCGGTGACGCTCACGGGAAATGGCACGATCCATAGCCAGAGCAACACGTTCCGCATGTACGGTCAGATTGACGTCAACGGCCATGACCTCACGTTCCAGGCCAACAACGCCATCGAGATTCAGTACGGCGGCATCACCGGCGACGGTACGATCACCAAGCAGGGCGGCAACGCAGTCAACCTGTTCCGCAATGCTGACGGCGGCATGACGTTCACCGCCACGTTGTTCATCAACCAGGGCTACTGGGACACCCGCGGCGACAATTCGCTGGGCGACGCCAGCGCCGAGGTTTTTGTCGATGGCGGCACGCTCCGCATGCGAGACGGCTCGCATCTGGCCAACGACATCTGGATTATCGGAGATGGGCAGAGCGGCAACGGGGCCATCCGGCACGAGAATAACTCCAACTCGCTGTCCGGCACGATCACTCTGGAGGGCGACGCCCGCATTCATGTTAACAACTCCAACAACGTCTTCGATCAACTACGGATCACTGGGCAGATCGTGGGCGGCTATGAGTTGACCAAGCGGGGCACCGGGCTTCTGATTCTCGAGCAGGCCAGCGATATCAGCAGCTTCCTGCTTCAACAGGGCTCGGTACGGATTCATCACGAGGACTCGCTGGGTGGCACCCAAGCCATTTATCTGGAGAACGGCCAGCGCCTGGAATTTGCGGGCGACCTGACCTTCGATGGCTCAAGTACGCTGCAACACATCGGCATCGCTGGCGGCCTGTTAGGCGCTCTCGATGGCACGACTTCGTTGGATATCAACATTCACCTGGCCTACAACAGCGATCTGGTGTTTACGGGCGATGGCAACCTGATCGTCCATTCCAGCCTGGGCAACGGCAGCGATCCCTACCATACCGAGGCCCTCACGCACTACGGTTTCCACATCAACACCGGCAACGATCTGCACCTGGACCTACACAACAATGGGGGCATCCTGGCCGGGGGCGATCCGACGTCCCATGCCAACTTCAACAACCAGGTGTTTTTCACCCTGGGACCGTTCCAACAGGGCCTGCTGTTCCTCAGCGACGGCGATTTCACTGGCACAGGGGCCGTCAGCATCAACGACCACTACGCCAACCTGTGGATTGGTTACCTGCATGTCTCCGAGGATGAGGCCGGCGATTGGGAATTCCGCAATACCAATCGCGACGACCGGGCCGGGATCTGGATCGACCTGAACGGCAATGGCGTCTTCGAGTCCGATCCGCCCGGTCTCGGCGACAACCGAGGCGAGCAAGTTGCCTGGGGCGATTCCTCGACCAAGACCGTCAACCTGGCCGCCGGCACTTATCTCGTCGCCTTTACCCACCACGAGTTTACGGGTGGTTCGCAGGCAGGCTTCGAGTTCCAGAGCCCCTCGATGGATCAGCCCACCTTCATCCGGCCCGCGTCCGTGGAGCAGTTGGGCCTGTGGACGAGTTATCTGGAAGTGGAGCCAACCACCAATGTCTACATGATCGGCACCGGCAGCGTGACGCTGGCGGGCGACAACAACTTCAACGGCAATGTCTACATCAACCGGGGCACGCTTGTGGCGGCCCACGACAATGCCCTGGGGTTGGCCACCGAGGTGGTCATGCAGAGCCATGCCTCGTTTGGCCTGGCGGGCGATGTGACCATCAGCGGCGTGACCATCTCGGGCCTGGATGGCTGGGGCGATGGGCAACTGGGCACGATCATCAACGTCTCTGGCGACAACACCTTGCTGGCCAATCTGACCGGCAGCAATGCCCCGAATGTCCAGGACATCCGCTTCGCCTCGCTCGACGGCTCGCTGACCATTGGCAACCTGGGTGAGCACACGATTGACCTGAACCTGGCGAGCCTGTCGTTCGATGGCGCCGGCAACTTGGAGATTTACAGCGACATCACCGGCCTGGCCGATGGCACCCACCAAAGCCCCGGCTACCTGGCCCATGTCCGCCACGACAACAACCAGGGCCACCAGCGGGGTATTGGTGGGGGCGCCACCAATAGCGGCCTGCTGGGGCAGGCGAAGAACATGACGTTCAACAGCGACGTGGCCATCGACTTCCGCAGCGATCTCGAGTTCATGCGGATCTTCCACAGCCTGTACGACGCCAACCGTTTCGATAGCTACGCCACCTTGTTCCTGGGCTACATCACCATCCCCGATCTGAATGGCGGCGCCAGCTACAATGTCGAGTTTGGCACCAATCACGCCGACGACGCCAACATGTTCTACCTCGACCTCAACGGGGACGGGGTGTTTACGCTGAGTGGCTCCGCCACAACGGGCAACTCCGACCAGGGTGGCGAGCGAATCCTCGCCCGCGAGTGCTGCGGTTCCCAGTACGTGACGGTCAATTTGACGCCGGGGACCTACTACTACGCCTGGGCTCACCGCGAGGGCTCTGGCGGTTCGTCAATTCAGGCCACGATCGATTTGAACGATGGCAACGGCCGGCAGAGTTGGGACCCGTCGAACATGCTGGGTGGGGTGGAGATCTTCCTGGAGCACACAGTCGACCGCACGATCACCAAGCATGGCACCGGCACGGTCACCCTGCACGGCACCAGCGATCTGGATAGCGACATCCACATCCACCAGGGCACGCTGGTCGTCACCACGACCGACGCCTTGGGAACGGCCGACGAGGTGGTCGTGCTGGACGGCGGTTCGTTTGGCCTGGCCGGCGACATCACGCTGGGCAGTGACTTGGCCCTGACCCTCAATGGCCTGGGCCAGGACGGTCAAGGGGCGCTGGTCAACATCAGCGGCAACAACACGGTCCAAGCTTCAATCACCGCCGAACAGGTCGACTTGGGTTCCATGGGCATTGGCGCGCTGGCTGGCCACCTCACGATCGAGTCGGATATCGACATCGTGCTCAGCGGCATTGTGTTCTCGGGCGATGGCGACATCACCGTCCATGGGCAGATTTTCACGAGCCTGCCCGATGACGAAATTTTCGACATCGGTCTCACCGAGACGATCCACATCGGCAACAATATGAACAACCCTGGTGCGCTGGTCACCGTGGGATTCGACGGGGCCATTGTCGATGGCGGCCCCGAGCTGACCACGAGTGTCCGGGCCGGTTTGACACCGAATGTGAACGACGGTGCGCCGCGGAGTGATCGCGACACCCCTTGGGCCGTGATCGGCAACAACGAGACGATCGTCTACGTGGGCTGGATCTACAGCGAGACGGGCGTCTTCAGCTTCGCCGAGAACATCGACGACAATGTGCTGGTGTTCGTCGAAGGGCACGAGGTCATCCGCAACACCGCCTGGAACGTCCCTTCGAGTTCCGGCGGCACGACCGAGAATTCGGCCGCCCATGCCGGGATGGTGGACTTCTCGCATCTCAAGGATCCCGGCGACAATTGGTATCAGGTCGAGTTCCGCTTCGCCAATGGTGGTGGCGGGGCTGGACCGGTTTCCGGCAACGGTTGGACCAACACCTTTGGGTTTGGTGTCAACTGGGATGGCAGCGATAGCCGTGACGGTAGCAACTACGAGCCGATTGTCGATCCGGGCGATGGCAGCCTGCTGCGAAGCAATTTTATCCGCTACCAGCGGGCCAACGACCTGATCAAGACCGGCGGCGGGACCGTCACGCTGACCAACGACACCCTGTAC
>JBJHDE010000461.1:0-4817 GCA_050486385.1 Planctomycetales bacterium
GGCGATCACGGCTCCATGTGGACCGACGACGGCGCCACCTTCACCGTCGCCGATACGCAGAAGAAGCTCGGCGTGCTCTTCGTGCATGAAGGCAAAGTTGAAAACGGCGCGCTGAAGATCGGCGATACGGTCGAGCTAGAGGTCGATCACGCCCGCCGCACGGCCACCCGCGCATGACCCGGTGGAACCTCGCGGGGGCGGGCCGTCGTGGTGGCGCGGAAACGCCCGGGCTCGTCCAGAATGACCGTGTGCATCGAGTCGGCAGACATGCGGAAGGGCCCTTGGCGTTCAGGCGAAGTACTCCACGCCGTTCTTGAAGATCGCCAGCCCGTCGGGCGGTGGCGGATCGGTGCGGCGGGTCCATTGGGGGTGGTGCGTGGGATCGACAAACCGCTCGGGGTGCGGCATCAGGCCGAACACCCGACCCGTGGCGTCGCAGGCTCCGGCGACGGCGGCCTGCGAGCCGTTGGGGTTCTCAGGGTAGTCGCGGGCTTCTTCGGGCGATCCGTCACGGCGGGCATACCTCAGCGGCAGCCGGCCGGCCGAGTCCAGCGTCGCCAGGGTTGCGGCATCGCGGGCGACGAAGCGGCCTTCGGCATGGGCGATGGGTAGCTCCAACGTTTGCAAATCCCGAAGGAACACACACTCGCTGGGCCGCACCGCCAGGCGAACCCAGCGGTCTTCGTAGCGGCCGTGCTCGTTCCAAGCCAGGGTCGCCGCGGGCTGGGGCGACGGATCGTCATCAAACAGCAAGCCCGATCGCAGCAGCACCTGAAAGCCGTTGCAGATGCCCAAGATGAGCTTGCCGGCGGCGCGGAACTCGCCCAGGGCATCGCCCAGACGGCGGTTCAAACCCTGGGCAAAGATCCGCCCGGCGGCCAGATCGTCGCCAAAGCTGAACCCGCCGGGGATGCACAGAATCTGATAGTCGGCCAACTGCCGCGGGGCTTCGAACAGGCGATTGACGTGCAGGACCTCGGTCGCGGCACCGGCGGTCCGCCAGGCGGCGGCCGTCTCGTGATCGCAATTCGTGCCGGGAGCACGCAGCAGCAGCACGCGGGGTTGGGCCATAGTCAGTGCTCGACAATCAACGGGAAACGGGCCGCCGCGCGGCCGGTGTGGGGATGGAACCAGGGGCAGGCTGCGGGCTAGTGACCCCAACCCTTCACAGCCGCAGAGTCTCCTGCCAGGCGTGTTTGAGCGTGGCCAACTCGGCGTCGATCACCGCGTAGCGGGCCGGCTGGTCGTCGGGGCCCTGGGGCACCGAGGCGTGAATCACCAACCGTGGCTGTTCGGTCAGGCGGCCCAGTTCCACGCAGGCAACGTCCGCTTGTTGGAAGATCGCCGCGAAGGCCTCGGCCCGCTCGACGGGGACTTCGCACAGGAACCGCGAGTTCGATTCGCTGAACAGGGCCACGATGTCGCGGTGCGGGTCGCCGTCGGCCAGGCCCTCGACGCGGGCATGGGCCAGATCGAGTTCCAACCCAAGCCCGCCGGCAAAGGCCATCTCGGCGGCGGCCACGGCCAGCCCGCCCTCGCTGAGGTCGTGACACGCCCGGACCAGGCCCTGATCGATAGCCTGGTGCATGGCGAAAAAGGTCCGCCGAGCGGTGGCGACGTCCAATCGCGGCACCTGACCGCCATCGAGTCCATGCACCAGGCTGTAGTGCGAGCCGCCCAGCTCGTCGCGGGTGATGCCGATTTGAAACAACACGTTTCCGGCGGTCTTCAGGTCCATGGTCACCGCGCGGGCGACGTCCTCGATTTGGCCCAGGGCGCTGATCAGCAGGCTGGGCGGAATCGTGATCGTCAGCGGCCGGCCGCTTTCCGAGGTTCCGCGGTACTCGTTGTTCAGGCTGTCCTTGCCGCTGATAAACGGCGTACCCAGGCCCACCGCCACGTCATAACATGCCAGGGCCGCGCGAACCAACGAGCCCAGCGTTTCGGGTCGGGCGGTGTTGCCCCAGCAGAAATTGTCGAGGATGGCAATCCGTCGCGGATCGGCCCCGACGGCCACGCAGTTTCGCACGGCCTCGTCGATGGCGCTGGCCGCCATGTGGTAAGGATCATAATCGCCGTAGTGCGGGTTCATGCCACACGACACGACCAACCCCCGCCGCGATTCGATCCGTGGACGAACCACCGCGGCATCGCTGGGTCCATCTTCGTGAACACCCACCAGGGGTTTGATCACGCTGCCGCCTTGCACCTCGTGATCGTACTGGCGGATGATCCACTCTTTGCTGGCGACATTGGGGGCGGCCAGAATCTTGAGCAGCGTGTCGGTCTCGTCGGGGCGCTCTCGCTCGCGGGTTCCCAATGGCTGCACGTTTGGCGGTGTGAACACGGCGTCACGCACCACCGGGGGGCGGCCGTCGTGAAGAAAGGCCATATCCAACTGGCCTACCTGCTGGCCCTGATACCGCAAGGTCAACTTGCCGGTGTTTACAAAGGTGCCAATCACCGTGGCCTCGACGTCTTCACTGGCACACAGCGCTTGCAGTGCGTCCCAGTGTTCCGGGGGAACGGCCAGGACCATGCGTTCTTGGGCCTCGGAGATCCAGATCTCGGTGTAGCTCAGTCCCTCGTATTTCAAGGGGGCGGCGTCCAGGTCGACATCGGCCCCGACTTCGGCGCCCATCTCGCCCACGGCACTGCTGAAGCCTCCGGCTCCGCAGTCGGTGACCGCGCGGTACAGGCCACGGTCGCGGGCCTGCAATAACACATCGGCCAGCATCTTTTCGGTGATCGCGTTGCCGATTTGCACGGCTCCGCCCGAGATGCTCTCGCTTTCGTGGGTGAGTTCCAAGCTGGAGAAGGTCGCTCCGTGAATGCCGTCGCGTCCGGTCCGCCCGCCGAGAGTGACGATCAAATCGCCCGGGGCGACGTGCTTCTCGACGCGATCGACGGGAATCAGCCCCACGTTGCCGCAGTAGACCAGTGGGTTGGCCAGGTAGCGGGCGTCGAAGTACACGGCCCCGTTGACCGTGGGAATGCCCATGCGGTTGCCGTAGTCGCGGACGCCGGCCACCACGCCTTCCAGCACCCGCTTGGGATCGAGCACGCCGGGGGGAATCAGCTCGGGCGGGGTGTCGGGCGGAGCGAAGCAAAACACATCGGTGCTGCACACGGGTTTGGCGCCCAGCCCGGTGCCCAGGGGATCGCGGATCACCCCGCCCAGACCGGTGTTCGCGCCGCCGTAGGGTTCAATGGCCGAGGGGTGATTGTGCGTTTCGACTTTGAACACCACGTGATATTCGTCGTCAAAGGTGACCACGCCGGCGTTATCTTTGAACACGCTGACGCACCAGTCGTCGTTGCCCCACTGGCCACGGAGTTGCTGGGTGGCGGCGAAGATCGTTTCCTTGAGCATGTTGGTAAACGATCGTTCGCCCTGGTCGTCACGGTAGCGAATCCGCCCGGCCAGGGTCTTGTGGCTGCAATGCTCGCTCCAGGTCTGGGCCAGGGTCTCGAGTTCACAATCCGTGGGCTCGCGTTGCAGTTCACGAAAATGCGCCTGAATGGTCCGCATTTCCTCCAGCGACAGCGAGAGTTGTCCGCTGCGGCTGATCTCCACCAGCCGGTCGTCATCGGCGTCGCGAATTGGCACCGTGACCAGTTCAAAATGATAGGGGCTGCCCAACTCCAGCCGCGTAAACGGCAGTTGGCCCCAGACGACCTGCTCGATGGCGTCGTTGGCCAGCAACCGCCCCGCCAGCCGCTGGGCCGCCGCGGGGTCGATGCCTGCCAGCCAGTACTTGCGAAAGGTCCGCACCAGGCCGACATCCACGCCTAAGTCCGCGAGCGCCTGCCGCGCGCTTTCGGCCACGGGGTCCATCACGCCGGGTTTGGGCAACACGTACACAAGCTGGGCGCCGGCCAAGGCGGATGCCGCCAGTTGGGGATCGTCCGGTGTGGCCATCTGCGCGACCTCGACGATCGGATCGGCCAGCAAGGTCAATGTGGCCTGTTGGGCGGAGGGGGCGGACAGGTCGCCTTCCAGCAAATACCCCCGAGCGGTCGCAACTTGCAGGCCGGCCAACAGCGCTTCGGCTTCGAGCCGCCCAGCGCTGCGATCGGGTTCGGTTGGGGCGGGGCGGATTTCAACTTCCCAGAGCATCGCGGCTGCGCTTCGCCTCCCGCAGGAATTCAACCACCGCCGAGGCATCGCCCCGGCTGAGGGCATCGTGAAACTGATTCAAAACGGCCAAGTACTGTTCGAGGCTGGTCAACACGCTGCCGCGGTTCTCCAGCAGAATGTCGCGCCACAGGTCGGCTTCGCCGGCGGCGACCCGCGCGGTATCGCGAAAGCCGCTGCCGGTGAGATCCCGCCAGGCCTGGGGCAGGCTATTGGCCAGGGCCGCGGCCACCACATGCGGCAGGTGACTGGTGTACGCCAGGGCCTGGTCGTGGGTCTCGGCGTCCAGCAGGCGAACGTCCATGCCCACGGCCTCCCAGAAGGCCTGGACTTCGGCGACCAGCTCGCTGGTTGCCTCGGGGCCGGGCGTCAGCACGCACACCCGACCGTCCATCAGGTCGGCCCGGGCATGAGCCACGCCGCTTTTTTCGCTGCCGGCAATCGGATGCGCACCGACAAAGCGGGCCTCGGGGGCCAGACGCGTGACGCCGTCCAAGATGGTGGCCTTGGTGCTGCCCGCATCGGTGATGGCCGCTTGCGAGGGGGCCAGTCGGCTGGCCTCGGCCACATCCTGGGCAATTCGGCCGACGGGGGTACACACGACAATCAGGTTGGCCTGGCCGACGGCCTCGGCCAGGTCGAGGGTCCCGCGATCGATGGCGCCCCGCCGCACGGCCTC
>JBJHDE010000462.1:0-4785 GCA_050486385.1 Planctomycetales bacterium
CGGCAAGGGGCCATCGCTACGTTGCTGCTGGCCGAGGATATGCCGCAATGGGTCCGGCTCGATCGCGGCAACGGGCAATTCGAGTTTGTCGATTCTCCGGAGAATAACGGCAGCGAGGACTTGCTGGATTATCTGGCCGAGCAGACCTTGCTGCGGGGCGGCGAAGTGTTTGTCGTACCCGGCGACCGGATGCCGGGCCGCACGCCCGCCGCCGCGGTGTTTCGCTTTCCGGTGTATCAGGACCACACAAGCCCATCGGCTTCGTGAGCCCAGCGGTCCTGCGAGCGTGGGAACTACGATGTGCCTTGGACGTGGGCCGACCCCTGGGGTCGGCCTGCTTCCCCAAGGTTGCGCCGTGATCCCACGGGCTATGGGGATTGTGTGAATGTCAACCGCGCCGGCTGGGTCGAGCGGGCTTATTGAGCCAGTTGCACAAGCGGCATCCTGCCGCGTGCGACAAACCGGAGAACTTCCTTCACTGGTATCTGGCCCGACCCCCACGTAAACTACAAGGGTCTGGCACATCCCCGTGCTGGCCGCCGATGGGACTCTCGGCATGCGATGCTATTCGGGGATCGCTCCCATGCGAACAGCCCCTTTACAAAACGCCCATCCAACCAACAACACCTCGCCCCCCGCGATGTTCGGGCGCGGCGTTTGCTATAAGTCGATTCGCGATGAATCGCGTCCCGCCCACCCCGGCCCTGCTCTGCGATGGAGTCCTGGGACAAACCGTCTGGGTTGGTCCTATCGCGGTGGATCCCGGTCAGCATTTGTGAACCGTTGGAATGCCACAGGTGGACAAGCCACCAGTGCCACCAGTTCTGTTCGAGGTATTGCGCAGGGATCCGCGGGCCGTTTGTGCGATCTGTCCCAAGGTGTTTGACGGCGAACGGTGGGTGCGGGAGCAGGCCCTAGAAAAACAGACAACGAGCGTTTGAATTTTTTACCATAGTTTGCGAGGACACTTTCGGCATGGCCGACACAACCGCTGGCATCCGGGCCATGATTCTCGATCTCGACGGCGTCATTACCCGCACGGCGACGGTCCACGCCACGGCGTGGAAGCAGGCCTTCGACGAGTTTCTGGCCCAGCGCGACGACTTGGACGACGAAAACCGTCGCCCGTTTGAACCGGAGCAGGATTACCATCAGTACGTGGATGGCAAGCCGCGTTACGATGGCGTGCGAAGTTTTCTGGCCAGCCGCGGGGTGACGATCCCCGATGGTACGCCCGAGGACGGCCCGGATGAGCCCACCGTGTGCGGTTTGGGCAACCGCAAGAACGACGCCTTTCAGGAGATTTTGGAGAAGAAAGGCGCTGAGGTGTTCGATGATGCCGTCGTCATGATCCGCCGCTGGCGGGACGAGGGCCTCACCGTGGCCTGCGTCTCGAGCAGTAAGAACTGCCGCACGATTTTGCAGGCCGTCGAACTGATCGACCTGTTTGATACCATTGTCGATGGCAACGACGCGGCCCGCTTGGGTCTGCCGGGCAAGCCTCATCCCGATACGTTTCAATACGCCGCCGACCAACTCAAGCTGCCTTACACCGCCTGTGTGGTGTTTGAAGACGCTATCAGTGGTGTTCAGGCCGGTGCGGCTGGCGGCTTTGGCGCCACCGTTGGCGTGGCCCGCAGCCAACCCGAGATTGACCTGTTGGCCGAGCATGGGGCCGACTTCGTGGTCAGCGAACTGACTGAGTATCCTGATCGGCCCCGCCGGGTGGTCCACCGCCGGGCTTACGACCTGGCCTTGGCCAGCGCCGCGAGTGTGTCGCAACCGCCCAGCGCCGTGGACAAAGCCGACGAACTGGCCGAACGGCTGCAAGGCAAGCGGCTGGCGGTATTTCTGGATTACGACGGTACGCTGTCGCCGATTGTGCCCGATCCCGACAAGGCCGTCATGGCCGACTCAATGCGGGAAGCCGTCGACCAACTGGCCCAGGTGGCCACCGTGGCAATCGTCAGCGGTCGCGATCGTCGGGCGGTCGAGAACTTCGTGCAGCTCAGCGACCTGGTCTACGCCGGCAGCCACGGCTTCGACATCAAGGGGCCCAACACCCGCATGGAGCACCAAGACGGTCAAAAGGCCCTGCCCACGCTGGACGAGGCCGAGAAGCAACTGGCCGAACTGCTGGGCGACGTCGACGGCGTCGCGCTGGAACGCAAGCGCTACGCCATCGCCATTCACTATCGCCAAGTGGCCGAGGATCAAGTTGGCCTGGTCGAGCGGGCGGTGGATGAGGTGTATCGCCGGTTGCCCGATCTGCGCAAAGGCGAGGGCAAGAAGGTCTTCGAGCTGCAGCCCGATCTGCCCTGGAACAAGGGGTACGCCACGTTGTGGCTACTGGACGCCTTGGACCTGGATCAACCCGACGTGGTGCCGATTTACATCGGCGATGATGTCACCGACGAGGACGCCTTCCGTGCCCTCCGCGATCGCCAGCCGGAACACGGTGGCGATCCGGGCTTCGGCATCTTTGTGGGTGAGCTGCATCGTCCGACGGCTGCCAGCTACCGTCTTGAGGATGTGGCCGCCGTCGAGCGGTTTCTCCGCAACGAGGCCGAGCGGATCGGCGCGGCCGTCTCCTAGGCACGGCCGTTGTTGCCCCACCGGGCAGCTCCGGCGGGCCAGTCCTGCCGGAGTGCCTGGGCCGCGGCCTCAACTGGGGCGAGACAATCCGCCCCGCCCCACAAACCACCACTGTCGGTTGCAATTGTGTCCCTCGGCCGGAATGATGAACGCTCGCCCCCGGGCATTGCGAACCCACCGGAGCGCGAGTTCTCGCCCCACCTGACTTCACGCATCGCCAAGACTATGAGCCGCTGGACGCTGATCTACGATTCCTACGATCCCACCAAGCGCATGCTGCACGAGGCCCTCACCACGCTGGGCAACGGCTACTTTGCCACCCGTGGGGCCTTTGAGGAATGCCGGTTCGATCCCGAGCACCCGGACGACAGCCCGCACTATCCCGGCACCTACCTGGCCGGCGGCTACAACAAGCTGGCCACGCCCATCGCGGGCCGCGATGTGGTCAACGAAGACCTGGTGAACTTTCCCAACTGGCTGCCATTGACATTCCGGCCCGCCGGCGGGACGTGGTTTTCCATCGACGAGGTCGAGCTGCTCGAGTACCGCGTCGAGCTTAAGCTCGATCAGGGGCTGCTGTTCCGCAAGCTCCGCTTCAAGGATGCCGATGGCCGCATCACCAGCCTGGTGTGCCAGCGGATCGTGAGCATGAACGACATGCACACCGCCGGCATTGAGTGGACGCTGCATCCCGAGAATTGGTCGGGGCGGGTCGAAGTCCGCTCGGCCCTGGATGGCACGGTCATCAACCACGGCGTCAAGCGGTACCGCCAACTGGCCAGCCAGCATCTGGAACCCATCGGCACCGAGCCACTCGAAGACGATGGCATGCTGCTGACGGTGCGCACCACCCAGAGCCGTCTGGAAATGGCCCAGGCCGCCCGGACCCGGGTGTATCGCGACGGGTCGCAGATCGCGGTCGCCACCCAAACAAACCAGAAGCCGGGCTACATCGAGCAGGTGCTGGCCTTCGATCTGGTGGAAAACGACCGCGTGCGGATCGAGAAGATGGTCTCGATCTACACCTCGCGGGACCGGGCCATTTGCGAGGCGACCTACGACGCCCGGGCCACCGCCGCACATTTGCCAACCTTCGCGCGGTTGATGGAAGATCAGGAGCGGGCCTGGCGGCACGTGTGGCAACGCTGCGACATCAGCGTCGACGATGGCCCGCGGAGCCAGCTCATTCTGCGGGTACACATCTTTCACCTGTTGCAGACCTGCTCGCCCAACACCACCACCGATCTGGACGTCGGCATGCCGGCCCGCGGATTGCACGGCGAGGCCTACCGCGGGCACATTTTCTGGGACGAGGTGTTCATCTTTCCCTACCTGCTGCTGCGATTGCCCGAGCTGATCCGTTCGCTGCTGATGTATCGCTTCCGGCGGTTGCCGGCCGCGCGGCGGTTGGCCCAGGCCGAGGGCTTCAAGGGGGCGATGTTCCCCTGGCAAAGCGGCAGCAATGGCGAAGAAGAGACCCAGGTATTGCACCTGAATCCCAAGAGCGGGCGGTGGCTGCCCGACAACACGCATCGTCAGCGGCACATGAATGCCTCGCTGATTTACAATGTCTGGATGTACTATCAGGCCACCGGCGACCTGGAGTGGATGACCAGCTTCGGGGCACGGATGTTCCTGGAGGTCACCCAGTTCTGGTCGAGCATCTGCGAGTTCAATCCCGATCGCGAGCGGTACGAGATCCGCGGCGTGGTCGGTCCCGACGAGTTCCACACCCGTTACCCGGATTCCGACGAGGTGGGGCTCAACAACAACGCCTACACCAACGTCATGGTCGCCTGGATCATGGATCGGGCGTTGCATCTGCTCGATGACGTCATCGACACCGAGACCCGGGCCGATTTGCTTGAGGACCTGGGCATCGGCGATGCCGAACTCGAACGCTGGAGGGACATCAGTATCCGTATGTTCGTGCCGTTGCAGGACGAAATCATCCTGCAGTTTGAAGGCTACGAACAGCTTCAAGAACTCGACTGGGAGGGCCTTCGCAAGCGGCACGGCAACATTCAGCGGCTGGATCGCATTCTCGAAGCCGATGGCGACGACATCAACCGTTATCAGGCCGGCAAGCAGGCCGACGTGCTGATGCTGTTCTACCTGTTCAGCCTGGACGAGCTGACCAAGGTCTTCGACCGCCTGGGCTATCCCATGAACGTCGAAATGGTCCGTAAC
>JBJHDE010000463.1:0-4767 GCA_050486385.1 Planctomycetales bacterium
CTTCTGGGAGGATAAGCCCGACCTGGAAGAAGCCTTCATGCGGCTGACCCAGGGCATTACGTCGTAGCCCCCAACCGCAGTTGCGCGAACGCGGCCACCTGGCTGGTGATCGCCGGCTCGGTGGGCAGCCGTTCGATGCTGCTGGCCCCATAAAAGCCGACCACGCCCTCGGTATGATCCAACACGTACTGGGCATCGGCGGGTTCGGCGATGGGGCCGCCGTGACACAGCACCAGCACCTCGGGATTCACCCGCCGCGCGGCATCGTGAATCGCCTGCACCCGCTCGGCCGCCTGGTCGAGGTCCATCGCCGTCTGGGCGCCAATCGTGCCCTTGGTCGTCAGACCCACGTGGGCGATCACAATATCCGCCCCCGCCTGGGCCATGGCCGCCGATTCCTCGGGCGTAAAGGCATACGGCGTGGTCAGCATGCCCCGACGATGGGCCGCGGCAATCAGGTCGACCTCCAGGCCGTAGCCCATGCCGGTCTCTTCCAGGTTGGCACGAAACACCCCGTCAAACAGGCCCACGGTCGGAAAGTTCTGCACGCCCGAGAAGCCCAAACGGTTCAGCTCGTCGAGAAACACCTCCATCACCCGAAACGGGTCGGTCCCGCAGACGCCGGCCAACACCGGTGTGCGCCGCACCACGGGCAGGACCTCGCGGGCCATTTCGACGACAATCGCGTTGGCATCGCCGTAGGGCAGCATTCCGGCCAGCGAACCGCGGCCCGCCATGCGGAAGCGGCCCGAGTTGTAGATCACCAGCAGATCGATGCCGCCGGCCTCGGCACATTTGGCCGATAGCCCCGTTCCAGCCCCGCCCCCGAGAATCGGCTGGCCCGCAGCGACCTTGGCCCGCAGGCGTTCGAGAATGGCTTCGCGTTGGAAGAAGGCCATGGTGACGGGGCTCCAGGTTTGGGAATCATGCCGGCCCACGGTGGGCCACGCCGGTCATCGGCAAATTCCACCGCGGCGTCAAGCCGCCAGTGAATCCCTGAGCCGCGTCGGCGGCGACTGGCCAGCCTAGGACAATTCGCTACGGGCCAGCACTTGCTTTTCCCATTATATCAGGGTAGGGTGCAGCCATCGCCAGATGGGGTGCTCCCAAGAAATGGAGCGGTTACCCGGAGTTTTGGCCCTAACCTATCCTGCGGAATCGACATAATGTGATAGCCGAGGGGGGGCAAGGAGGACCCCCGACAAGTTCCCCCGCCGATCGCCTTGGCCCTGTGGCAGTTATCGGGGGCTGCCGGAAAGGGGCGCATGGGGCAGCCACGCGCGCTGGCCCGAGGACTGCGTCGTGCGGCCCAGTGGGGTCGCCCGGCATCGCCGATCCTCCAGTGAATGGGTTGGAGGTTTGGTCCTTGCCATCACTTTGACCCCCTAAGACGTTTTTCATGTCACCGCGTTGCGACGGAGGCCCTCCCGGGCCGTCCCAGGATCGGCGTGCGCGCCGAGCCAGCTCGCGGGTGTTTTTCTCGTTGTTCAGAGGTTTGACCCATGTTTGGTTTTCTTTCGTCGCGGAAGGTGTCCTCCCGGGAAGCTACCCGCGAAACCGTCCTGGAAGTCGAATTTCTCGAAGAGCGTCACCTGCTGTCGCTCACCTGGGAGGTGCATTCCGAGTATTTTGGCACCCAGGATGGCGTGTCGCAGGCCCGAAGCCTCCGCGGGCTGGCCCTGTCGGATGATGGGCAGGCCCTGTACGCCGGCATGATTCAGGGATCGACCAGCGCCACGATTCTCAAGGTGTCGAGCGATACGCTGGCGATTCCTGGCAGCGATACGGCGATGATTGGCAACCTGCCGAATCCGTACGGGACGAATCCGGTTTACGATGTCGGCGTCGACGCCTTTTATACCACGTTCACCCAGCCCAAGGGGCTGGCGACCGACGATCGCGGTTACGTCTACGCCACCCGCAATCCGTCCAGCGGTTCAGACACGCTGGAGGTCACCATCTTCAATGCCAACCTGGATGCCGTGGTTGGTCAGATTCTTTCAACATTTTCCAGTTCGCAACTCGGTGGCGTGGCCGTGCATCGCGATGGCAACGACTACTTCGCGTACGTCGGCCGAAACAGTGGTGCTGGCACGATTGAGCGTTGGAACGTGACCGACCCGACCAACACGTTTCTGGATACGACTTGGGGAGCCAACGGCCGGGCCGATCTGCGAAGCGTCCCCGGTTGGATCAGCGCCGGCGTCAATGGTGTTGAGGTGGGGCCTGACGGCACGGTCTACGCTGCCGGGGGCATTGCCAGCGGGACCCGCGATTCGGTCTTTCGCATTTCCGCTGATGGCGATCTGTCGGATGTACAGCGGGTCGATGTGGATGGCGCCATGGATGTGGCCTACTTCCAGGGGCGTTTGTATGTCGCGCAGTACCTGCAAGCCAACTCGGCGATTGCCGTCCTGGATGCCGATGATTTGAGCTTCGTCGAGACCCTGAACACGGGATTCGCGCACGAGGCCAGCCTGGGCACCGGCTACAGCGGCATCGACATCAGCCCCGACGGTCGCATTTTCGTGGTTGACCAGATCTACAAGTTCGTTCCCGCTTCGGGTTCCTTCACCCCGCCAGCGACGAGCTTTAATCCCGATCCGGATCCGATCACGGGCACCCGCATCTATTTCGATCGCATCTACGTTTCATCGCAACTGGCCGATCCGGCGCTGGTGTACGTCAACGACGATTGGGCGGCCCTGAGCGATGGCACGCAGGTGAACGTCGGCGCGGGCACCGCCTCGATCGGCTTCGACGCCTTCGCCAGCATCGAAGACGGCATCCAGGCCGTGGCCGACGACGGCACGGTGACCATCTTCTCGGGCACTTACAACGAGAATCTCGACGCGACGACCAAAGCGCTGACCATCAACGCCGGCTTGGGGACCGAGCAGATCTTCGTCAATGGCGATTTTCTGCTGGACGATGACGACGTCTTGAATATCCGGCTCAACGGGCCGACCACGCCCGGCACCGATTACGACCAGTTTGTGGTCAGTGGAGTCACCTCGTTGGGCAATGCCGCCTTGGCGGTGACGCTGGGCTATCAGCCTTCGAGCGGCCACAGCTTCACGGTGATCGATGCCGCGGCTCCGCCGGTGGGCACGTTCTCGAACAATTTCCCGACGATGTTCGACGGCACCCGCTTCATCGCCGATTCCAGTACCGACTTCGTGCTGATTGCGGCACCGGTGGCCAACACCGTAGTGGTCGGACCGGGTCCGGGCCAGCAGACCATCCGCGTGCTGGATGCCTTCACCGGCGCCGAACGGTTCACCATCACGCCCTACCCCGGCTTCATGGGCGGCATCAACGTGGCCATGGGCGATGTCACCGGCAACGGGGTCGACGACATCATCACCGGCGCCGGGCCAGGCGGCGGCCCGCATGTGCGGGTGTTCGATGGCCTGACCGGCCAGCAGGTCCCCGGACCGATTGGCAGCTTCTTTGCCTACGACCCCAACTTCCGTGGCGGAGTCTGGGTGGCGGCGGCCGATCTCAACGACGATGGCTTCGCCGACGTCATCACCGGGGCTGGCCCCGGCGGCGGCCCGCATGTGCGGGCCTTCGATGGGACCGACCGCTCCAGCCTGGCCAGCTTCTTTGCCTACGATCCCGCGTTTCGCGGTGGGGTCGCGGTGGCCGCCGGCGACGTGAACGGCAACGGCTCGCTCGAGATCATCACCGGGGCCGGCCCCGGCGGCGGGCCCCACGTGCGGGCGTTCACCGTCGATCCGGTTGTTTCGGTGGTGAGCTTCTTTGCCTACGACCCCAACTTCCGCGGCGGCGTGTTCGTGGCCGCTGGCGATGTCACTGGCAACGGCCGCCACGAGATCGTCACCGGGGCTGGTCCCGGCGGCGGCCCGCATGTCCGCGTGTTCGATGGAACCGACAACTCGATTGTTTCCCAGATTTTTGCCTACAATCCCGCGTTTCGCGGCGGCGTCCGCGTGGCCACCGCCGATGTGACCGGCGATGGAGTGGCCGAGGTCATTACGGGTGCGGGCCCCGGCGGCGGGCCGCACGTTCGCTTGTTTGAGGGGCAAACCTTCACTCCGCTGGCCGGCTACTTTGGGTTTGCCAGCAACTACCCCGGCGGCGTCACGGTGGCGGCCGGCGTGGGCGCGAGCCCGCTGTTGGCCATGGGCGGGCCTGCGCCGTCGGTGGCCAGTTCCACGTTGGATGTGGTGGCCTTCAACAATGTCGTCACCCAAGCCATCACCGGTTGGCAGATTGCCGGGCTCGATGCAGCCGGCGTGGCCCTGCTCTCCAGCACGCAAGTCAGCCTGGGCCAACTGCCCGGCGGATTGCTGGGACTGACCTCGCCCGGCGGAATCATCATCGACAGCCATGCGGCTGGTTACGGCTGGGCGTTGACCCAGGATGAGCTTGACCAGGGGCGGATGGACCTGTTCACCGTGTTGGGACACGAGTTCGGTCACGTGCTGGGACTGCCCGACCTGCCCGGGCCCAGCGACGACATCATGGCCGGATGGCTGGAACCCGGCGTCCGCAAAACCGATTGGTCCAGCGCCGTGGAACGGCTCTTCGCCGAGCGATCATAAAGCCGTTGGTCTGGCTGATCGCGAGCCCGTGTTGAAAAAAGGCAAAGCCCCCGGCGACTGCAATTTGGCAGTTGCCGGGGGCTTGCTTACTGCTTCCTACAAAGGTTCGGGCACGGCACGGATGGCACAAAAAGTCTTCGAAGTGTTGCAAAGGAATCAATAAGTGATGCAACGATCGAACGAGCCTAGACTCGAT
>JBJHDE010000464.1:0-4763 GCA_050486385.1 Planctomycetales bacterium
ATCCAGACCAAGGCCACTCTATCGGCCCAGAGTTGGGGAGTTGGAAGAATCCGCTGGCCAGGGAAGGCAAAGGATGGGGCGTTTGGTACGGTGCCTCCTGACGACGCTTGCGATGCTCGCCGCAGCGCCGGGGATGCTCCGTGCCGAGGATTACCCCCTCGGTGCCACCTCAGCCTGGCCGCCGCCTGCCCCGGTCTATCGGGTGAGCGCCCTGGATTGGGATCCCGGGCGGACCCAGCTTGGCGCGACTCCGCAGCCAATTGGCCAACCCGAGCGGGCCAGCGGGGCCCCAGTCATGGCCGAAGGCCCCAGCAGCCCCTGGCGCGCGCCGTTGGCCAATCAGCCCCAAAGCCAATGGGTCGTACCGGGCAGCCAGCCCCATCACGCCCCAGGCCAGCCGGGCGACCCATCCGCGCCCCAGTTGGCCGGCGAATCGCCCCGCGTGGACGCCGTCTACGACGGAGCCCACTCGATCATTCCGACCCAAATGACCGGGCCCGAGGCCTCGCAGCGGCGACGGATTGTCTCCACGGTCGACACCCCCACTCCGCCGACTCCGCCGGTGCAGGTCGCCGATCCGGGCTCGTTGGTGTTTCGGGGTGAACCAGCCTACGCGCCGCCATCGCCGCAACCGCGGCCGACCCACGCGGTCAACTACCGCCACGACGACACCAAGCCCAAACCCTCGGACTCGCCGGGTCATCCGGTCTACGAGATTCCGATCGATCAGATTCCGCAGGAGTGGTGCGACGAGGAGAAATGGTACGTCGGCCCACTCGACCCGCGGACCCGCCCCTCGCAGCATCTCGAGCCCGATCGCGATCGGCTGTGGTACACCCGACTCGAAGCCCTCTACTGGGGCCGGCAGAATCCGGGGCCCGAGACCCTGGCCGTGGGGGCCACCAATGGCTCGCCGCTGCTGGACGCCCAAGACATTGACTTTGGATTCTCGATGGGCGTGCGGGCGGGCATTGGTCGCTCGATCCCCGACTCCGGCGATGTCGAGTTCATCTACAGTGGCATCACCCGCGACAAGAACCGGCTGACCGTGGGACCGGTGGCTGGCGGGATGAGCAGCTTGTTTTCGGAAGCCGATCCGTTGTTCGCGGCCTCGGTGTATGGGCCGTTCAATCAGGCCGACAGCTTCACCTTGCAATACAACTGGCAGTTGCACGACTTTCAGTGGAATTACAACGCCTACGTCGGCAGCTTCATGGGCATGCACGCCCATGCCCACGGTGGCATGCGGTACACCGTGCTGGACGAATCGCTGGACCTGTTCGCCCAGACCAATGCCGGCGGGATCTCGCAGTATGGCATTCGCGCCACCAGCCACTTGTTTGGCCCGCATGCTGGCGGCGGCCTGCACTATCCGCTGGGCGATGGCAATTGGATCACCGTCCACGGCGGCACCGGCCTGATGATCAGCGGCGGCAAACAGACCAGCCGCATCGACTCGTTCGTCGGGCGTCGCGAGACCAGCGCCACCGACATGACCGTGGCCCCGATGCTTGAGTTCGGCACCACCGCTCGGGCCGAACTCGGCCCTCGCGCGGAGGTCTTCGCCGGCTACAACATGTTGCTACTGAGCGGATTGACCCTGGCCAGCGAACAGGTCGACTGGGCCACCGGCGGCTCGGCCCAACGCGGCATCGACAATCGCGGCACCGCCTTCTTCCACGGCTTCAACGGCGGCATGAGCGTCCGCTGGTGAACCCCTTCTGCCCTCGGCAGCAGTATCCCTTTCCCTGTGGTCGCGGGGAAAGTCGGCGGTCATGACATCGAAAGTGTGCCACTGCTTGCCTTCTGGCAAGCAGTGTTGGAACCAATTCACGTAGCCTGGCACCCAGTCGAGACCTATCTCGCCGAACCCGGCTCCCCAGGCGAACGCATGGCGGGCTCGGCGGGACCACCGAATTGGGCTCGCCTTCGATCGCCCCCGCGCGGTAGCCTAGAGGCCACCATACACAGATCGTTCACCCCTGGCGGCCGGCCAACTCGCCCATGATCACTATCCTGCTGGCAACTTACAACGGGGCCGACTTCCTGCCCGAGCAGCTTGCCAGCTTGCAGCGGCAGACTCACCGCGACTGGCGATTGCTGGTTCGTGACGATGGCTCAACCGACGGCACGCCCGACGTCTTGGCCCGGGCGGCGGCCGAGGATTGCCGCATCGAGTGCGTGACCGATACGCTGGGCCGCCTGGGCGTAATCGGCAACTTCGGGGCCTTGATTGAACGTGCCGTGCGGGCCGGGGCCGAAGCCGTGGCCTTTTGTGATCAAGACGATGTGTGGCACCCCGAGAAACTCGCCGCCCTGCATACGGCGCTCAATCAGAGCGAGGGGCCAGCCGACCAGCCACGGATCGCGTGCTGCGACCTGGCCGTGGTCGACCACGTTGGTCATCCACGAGCCAGCAGCTTTTGGCAACTCAACCGCACCTCGCCGCCCAAGCAAAGCCCGTTGGCCTCGCTGTTGCTCAAGAACTTTGCCCCGGGCTGTTCGATGCTATTGAATCGCGCAGCCCTGGAGCTGTGCCACCCGCTGCCGTCGGGCATTGTGATGCACGATTGGTGGGCGATGTTGGTGGCGGCCTCGGTCGGGCGGATCCTCGCCGTTCCCACGCCGCTGGTCGATTATCGCCAACATGGAAGCAACACGATCGGCGCGACGACGCTTTTGCACAAACTGAACCCGCTGGGTCGTGACTTCAGCCAGCAATGGGCCCGCTCCCGCCGAGGGATTCAAGGTCGCCTCGCTCAGGCCGAGCAATTGACCCTGCGGCTCGCCGAGCGGGATCTGTTGGCAAACTGTCACGAACGCCCCGCCCTTGAGGCGTTTCAACACACCCTCGGCAGTGGCGGCTGGCAGCGCCTGGCCAAACTGCTGCGGTATCGCTGGCCCCAGGAAATGCGGCAGTTCGACCGCAGCCTGTTCACCCTGCGGGTGTTGTTGGCCAATCCACGCGCGAACTCGGCCGCGTGATCACCCGGTGCAGGTCGCCCATTGGCTAAGGGCAGTCACAACACCCGGCCCCATTCCACGGAAGACAACTCTTCGCGTGGAATGGGCCATCGGCTTGGGTCAACTATCAAGCGGCCTGGCGATGGGCTTGGCCCGTAGTGACCAGTTCCGTCTCGAAGCGCTCGCCGTCCAGCTCGGGCGCAAACGGGCGACGACCCGCAATCAGGCGGCCCAGGGCGTAGCGGAATCGCCGCATCGGGGCGACGGGCTGTCGGGCGTAGCGGCGAATCCGCTCGCGAAACGCCTCGTGGTCGGCCTCGGTGAACGCCGCCCGTGCGGCTCCCCCGGCCACGGCCCACACCTCAAGCGGTCGGGCGGTGGGTCCGTGCCAGCCGACAATCAGGTTGGGCATATCGGCCAGCAGGCTCTTGTAAGCCTGGGGCGTGAACCGCCAGTAATCGTAGGGATAGTCGTGAATGTGAAAGTAGAACGGGCAGCTCACCATCAGCAAGCCATCCGGGCGGAGCACCCGTTGAATCTCTTGAAAACCCACCCAGAACCGTTCGACGTGTTCAAAGGTGTTCAGCGCGACAACCGTACCGAACGAATTGTCCTCGAAGGGCAGATCCTGGACATTGGCCACCCGATCCACGCCCGGGCCTTCGCGCATATCGATGCCCAGGAACTTTTTGCCGGCGAGCAAAGGTCGCAAGTTGGCCAGATGCTCTTGCCCGGGAACCTGGAACGAGCCGACTTCGAGAATCGGCTCCGGGGGTTGAAAGGTTTCAACGGCCGCTTGCGTCACACCAGCAATAAACGGATTCATGGAGTTGCCACGGGTTCGCGGATGAAACGGACACTCGGACTGCCGCCCGTCCCCGTGAGTCGCTCGGCGACATAACGCTTGGGACGGCTCTCGCCGGGAACGCGGAAGTTATCGCCCTTTTGCAAGATGGGGCGAAACTCGGGCATCTCGCCAAAGTGATGCGTTCCGGCGGCCTGGCACGGAAACCAATGGCCTTGGCCCTGGGCATCCTCCAGGTAAAACTCGGGATAGCAGTGTCCTGGAACCCACACGGTGCGGGCCGGGATTCCATTCACACGGCACGCCGCAATAAACAGACTGCTCATCTCCTCGCAGTCTCCATCGCCGTCGCGGAGCGCAGCGGCGGCACCTTTCAGCGGCTGATCTTTATATTCCACGGTCTCGCGGACCCATTCATACATCGCCTGCACACGGTCCCAGGCCGGTTGGCCCTCGGTCGTGCGAAACAGCTCCAGGCTCTGGCGACGCACTTCACGATCGCGGGTCTCGATACCCGGGCTGGCGGCCAGATACTCCCGCCGCATATCCAAGGGAATCCGCTCGGCAAAGCGAAAGCCCTCGGTGCTGGTGGGTGCTTCGATCTCGTGCTTGGTAATCTCCAGGGTCACGGTGGCCTCGGCCACGTCGCCAGCGGCCAGAAACGGCACGTTGACCAGCATCTCCTTGACCGTGGGGCTGAGCTGCCGATAGGTGATCCGCACGCCCGGCGAGACGTTCTCGTCGACGATGCGGACCTTCTGCTCGGGCCAATCAATCGGCACCGGGGCACTGCCCACCAGGCCGCGGCAGGGGGCACCGCCAGCGGTGATCACCATGCCAAATCGCATGCGGGTGGTCTCCGACTGACCAATCGTGATGCCCCCGGCGGGCGCTTCGGCCGCGGGCTCCAGATTGTTGGCCAGTCCGCTGGCTTGCCGACCTTGGCCCAAAGCCATCGAGGCGGTCAGCCCCAGGATTCCCCACACCATCGCAC
>JBJHDE010000465.1:0-1555 GCA_050486385.1 Planctomycetales bacterium
GTCCGGGGTCGATCGGACCGCCGTTGCAGACAAACTCCTGGTGACGCTCGATTCGCTCATCGGCCGAGGGAACCTGGATCAGCGTCTCCAGCGTCCAGGGGGCGCCGCCCTCGATCCACTCCGACAGCCAAGTGCGTTGCTGATCCGACAACGGCGGGCGATTCTGCGGGGGCATCGCCTGGAGCTCGACGTGCTCCCAGAGGATGCTCTTGTCGAGGTCGCCGGGCACGATCGCCGGACCGCCATGCCCTCCGGCAAAGGCCCCGGCCTTGCTGGACAGATCGAGTTGGCCTTTCTTGGATGCCGGATTATGGCACTCCAGGCAATGCCGGGTCAGCAACGGCGCGATCCGCGATTCAAACAGCTTGGCCAACGGATCGTCGTCGGCTGGTTGGTCGACTGCCTGCGCTGGGGGATCGGCCGCTTGCACGTTGGCCGGTGGTGTCGCTGCGGGGCCAGCCAGCCACAGGACCACCCACGCCACGAACCCCACGAAGACCGCCGAGGTCATCCATCGCAAAGGTCGCACCCGAAGGGACATTGGCATCTCGTTGCGCTGCACTGGTGGGTTCTCCGCGAATGCCAGCATCCGCGCGGTTGTGATTGGGGAGGACTCGGTTCACTTGAAGCAGGCGTGCTCCTTCGGAAGCCGAGCGAGCCCGCTGGCTCGACCTCAGAATAGTCGATTGTGGGGGTGGCAGCAACAACTCGCCGCGATTGCTGCGATTGCCGAGGCAGGTGAAGCCGTTTGCCAACACAGTGGGCCAATGGCGTGGCAGGCCCCCCGTTTTCCCACGCCTCAAGCCGCGGGCGCGAAGCCCTTGTACCTTAACAAACACCACACCCGAGGGAAGCAAAATCGTCCCCTCGGAATGAGTTGTTGCCAAGACTGATCGTTCGGTGGGGGCTCAATCCCGTTCTGGGAAGAGTTCCTCTTCTTTGGGCAGGCTGACCAGGGGCCAACCGGCCGCGTACAGCCGCACGATCCGCTGGGGGCGATAGCCCTCGAGCAGCAGATCGGGCCGAAAGGTGATCCGGACCCCGCTGCTGCCGGGGGCCGCTTCGACCTGCTCAATCCTCAGCACGGGTCCGAACTTGCGGTCGTTGACCGGGTCATAGGTCCGCAGCGTGGGCTCGGCCACGCAGGCGGCGATGTTGGTGTCCTTCTTGAAATCGTCCAGCAATGCCGGATCGATACCGCCAAACAACGTGACGGTGACCTCGCGGGTCTGGTTGTTCACCTCGTCGACCCAACCGGCCAGACCCCGCTCGCGCTGGTACTGCCGGTGCTTGGCCAATTGGTGACGCGTGGCGATCCGCTGGGCCTGGTCGTCGATCCACACCTCGGTCAATCGCCCGGGACCGTACAGGGTGGCCCAGGTCAGATTCATGACCACGTGCTGCCCCTCGGCCAAGGCGTCGTGGTCGGCGATGCGATTTTCGTGGAAAACGCCGGTCGTGGCCAGCAGGTGGAACTTCCGGGGTCGATCGTCCAGCGGCTGGCCATCGAGGTCGACTTTGCGCATCTCCAGGGCCTGGCCCTCGGCGTCAAAGG
>JBJHDE010000465.1:1565-4759 GCA_050486385.1 Planctomycetales bacterium
TGGGCTGGTTTTTTTTTTTAAGAGCCCGGCTTAAACGTACTCGATCCGCCTGCGGTAACTGTTGCTGATTGCGTGGCTGAAATCGTCTTCCAGCAAAAACGCCCGGGTGAAGTCGGCTTCCAGGGCTTTGCGATTGTGAAACACCGACGGCGGCGGCGGGGAATCGGGATCGCGGATGTAGAACAATCCGTGCAGGTGCGTGCCCAGGGGCACATCGACCAACGCCGCCGGGGCCCCGCGATAACGGACCGCGCCGTAGGGCAGCAGTTCAAAATCGACGGGCAGATCCCAGTGGCTGCGGTTCTGGGCGTCGGTGCGATCCAGCCGCAGGGTCCCCTTGCGGTTGACGTGGTCGACGGCGATCAGCTCGCCACTGAAATAGTGGGCCGAACCCTCCGGCGGAAACTCGCCGGGTTGCACCACGAACCACGGCAGCTCGGGATCGGGATTCGCGTCGGTGCGGAACTCCTGCTGCGCCCCCACGGGGGCAGCCACCAGCATCGCCAGCACCACGCTGCCGAGGCAAAGTCCCAGGCGATGGACGTGTACGGTTGCTTGGACCACGGGGCAAGTCATGGTGTGTTCACTCGGGATCTCAAGTTCGCGTTTCACAAGTGGTGTGAAACGAGGATTCTCACGCTTGTTGGATAAACCGGGAGGAACCGTGGCCCCGGGCGAGTGTGCTCGGGGCCACGGTCTCGGTGCATCGTGGTGTCAGCCCCTCGGCTTAAGCCAGGATCTCGCCCATTGGCTGCCGGCTGTCGCCGAAGTGGTCGACCGGCACGTCCATCCGCTGCAGCATCGTGAGCAGCAGGTTGTTCAAATGGGCGTTGCTGTCCACCGGCCGCGAGCAAATCTGATAATGACCGCGGGCGTTGGTCATGTCGTACTTTTCAATCTTGGGCAGATTGAAGTCGAGGTGCTGACCGTGCTTGAGTCCCAAGGCCGAGCCGCCGGCCAACACGATGGGCAAGTTGGCGTTGCCGTGGCTGTGACCATAGGCCATGCCGCTGCCAAACAGCACCATCGTGCGATCCAACAGGGTGTGCTCGTCCTCGGTGTACTTGTGAAGTTGGTCCAGGAAGTAAGCAAACTGCTGGCACAAAAACAGGTCGGTCTGGCTCAGGCGGCGAAGCTGCTCGGGGTCGCCATTGTGGTGGCTCAGCTCGTGCCGGGTCTGGGCCACGCCAATTTCGGGGATGGCCAGCCCGTGGCTCTCGCTGCCACTCATGCAGGTAATCACCCGCGTCATGTCGGTGCGGAAGGCCAGCACCATCAGGTCGTACATCGTGCGGTAATAGTCGCCGGCCTCGGTGGCCGGAATCTTCCGCGTCAGGTGCGCCTTGACCGAGGGCTCAACGCCTGGCTTGGGAATGTCCAACCAGGCAAACGAGCGTTCGGTGCGTAGCTCGACATCGCGGACCGAGTGCAAATACTCGTCCAGCTTGAGTCGGTCCTCGACACCAATCCGCTCGCGGACTTCGCGGGCGCTGCCCAGCACGGTGTCGAGCACGCTGCCACGGCGATTCAAGCGGCGTCGGGCGGCCTCGGCCCCACCGGGCTCTTCGCCAAACAGGCGATTGAACACCTGGTCGGGTCGCCGCTCGGCCGGCAAGGGGATGCCATCCTGGCTCCACGCCAGGGTGCCGCCGGTGATGGCCAGTTCCAGCGAGGAGAATCGGGTCTGTTCGCCGGCCACGCGGGCCATAAGCTGGTCGGCCGAAATCGTATTGCGGAACGCCCCGCCTTCTTGGCTGATCTTCGCGCCGGTAAGCCAGATCTTATCGCACTCGTGGGCCTGGCCGATGCCGTTGGGATGATACAACCCACTGATGGGCGTCATCCGTTGGCGATGAGATTCCAGCGGCTTGAGCGGCTCGCTGAGTTCATAATCGCTGCCGGCCTGCTGAATTTGCCAGGTGAGCGTGTTCACACCATTCGGAACGTAGATAAATACGCTCCGCTTGGGCATGGGCTCGGGTTCGGCTGGAGCTGCCCCCAGCACTTCCTCGGGCCGCATGCAATTGAGCAGGGGCAAGGCCACCGTCGCGCCCAGACCACGCAGGACGTGACGGCGATTCAATTGCCACCGCTTGCGACTGATGTTACTCATCGCTCACCGTTTCTGAAAAAGGTCGGAAAGAATCAAGCGTTCCACTGTGTCGCGAAGCCGATAGTCCGCCTCGGCGCTTTCGGCGGCCAGAGCCGCCAGGGCTTCGCGATCATCCACGGTCATCGTCCGCCGCAGGGCGAACGTCGCCAACTTTTCCGCGAAAGCCAGGGCGAAGCCGTCGAGGTCGTCGAATAGCAACTCCTGAAACTCCCGCGGTCCACCAAAGCGGCGGCCATCGGGCAACTCGCCGCTGGCGTCGACCTTGGGATTTGCCCCGCGGCCCATCGGCACCACTTCTTCGGTGCGATAGCGGCCGATGGCATCGTAATTGTCAAAGGCCAGACCGTAGGGATCAATCTTGCGATGGCAGGCCGCACAGGTTGCATCGTGCATGTGCGCCGCCAGCTTGTCGCGGATGGTCGCCTTGGGCGAATCCACCGGGTTGGGTTCAATCGGTTCGACATTTGCCGGTGGCGGCGGAGGCGACTTGCCAAAAATCACCTCCGAGACCCACACCCCACGATGCACCGGGCGATGCCGCGTCCCATCGGAGGTCAGACTCAACACCGAGGCCTGCGTCAACAGCCCCCCGCGATGGTCCTCCGGTGACAATTCCACCCGCACGAACCGATCCTCGGAGGGCGGCTCCATGCCGTAGTGCAGGGCCAGCCGGGGATTGATCATCGTCCAGTCCGACAGCAAAAACTCGCTGATCGGCAGGTTCTTGGCCAGCACTTCGGCAAAGAAGGCCGTCGTCTCGCCGACCATGCTTTGTTCCAGATGCTCGTCGTAGCTGGGATACAACTTCGAGTCGGGCGGAAACTGGCCGACCTTCTGCAACTGCAACCACTGAGTGGCAAAGCTGGCGGCAAAGCGCTCGGCCCGCGGATCGGCCAACATCCGCCGCACCTGACCGGCCAGGACCTCGCGGTCCTTCAAGCGGCCCGCCTCGGCCAGGGCTATCAGCTCGTCGTCGGGCATCGTCACCCGGCCTCGGTGGTGGACCTCGCGTCGTCGAGCCATGCCTCGAAGGCTACGGCTTCGAGCGAGCCCGGCCGTGCTCGGGCCAGCGCCTCGGGCA
>JBJHDE010000466.1:0-4751 GCA_050486385.1 Planctomycetales bacterium
CCCCAGTTTGATACCGAGGGCCATGTCTACTCGTTGGCCCACGAGGACGATGTCAAAATCCTCCGCTGGAAAGAGAAGTACGATCAGATTCCCGAAGACACCCGCGACCCGGGCCTGATCCGCGCCAAGAAGAACCTCAAAAAGAAACGCCCCACCCGCCGCGAGACCGAGCAGTACTGGACCGCCGAGCAGTTTGAAAAGCTGCGGCAGGCCCCGCCCGGCAAGCTGTACAGCAAGGGCCACATGCCCTGGCGGCTGCTGGCCTGGTTGTTGCAACGCTCGCCGGATGTCGAGGCCATTCGCAAGGTGATTCGCAAGCGGCTGATGGACGACGCCCGCATCGAGCGGGACCTGGAAGAGTTGAACAAGCGGCTGTTCACATTTTGGTCGGGCGAGTTTGTCGAGTTGGATCCGCCCCCGCCGGTGCCGCGGCCCTCGCCCCAGGCCAAGGTCAACGAAGTGGAAGCCTATCAGGCCCAGCAGGAGGCCCCGCCCGAGGAACCGCCCACGGGTGGCGGACTGTTGGGCGATCTCATGCCGGGGCTGATGGCCCAGGCCACCGGCCAGAGCCCCCCGCCGGCCAAGTCCAAGCCAGCCAACACTCCGGCGGCCAGGCCCAAGGACTTGCTCCGCGATTACGCGCCCCGCCGGGCCACGCCCACCGGGCGGCTTGAACAATTGCTGGCCTTTCGCAGCATCCACCCGGTCTACGGTGCGTTTCTTTTAGAGTATCTCGGCCTGGCCGACTTTCACGAACGCATTCAAGCCCTGGAAAGCGCCTTGGAGGTGCCCCGCGCCCTATGGAAGCCGTTGCGGGTGCCGCCGGACGTTCCGCCGGGCCCACTGGCCACCGAAGTGCTCGATCCCGAACTTATCCAACTGGGCTTCATCGCCGCGGCCCCGCCCATTGATGAAGACACGCCCGAGGAAGAAGCCGCCTGGTACACGCCGCCCTTGGCGGTCAAGCTCAAGATGCTGTTCGATGCCACCTATCCCGAGGTCCAGGACTTGCAGGTCCAGCCAATTTGGGTTGCGGGCGAGCTGTTGCGGATGGGCAACAATTTTGATCAGTATGTCCGCCTGATGGATCTGACCAAGCAGGAGGGCATCGTCTTCCGGCATCTGCTGCGGATGATTCTGCTGTGTGGCGAGTTCGCTCAGGTCTGCCCGCGCGGGGTCACCACCGATGGCTGGCAACAGTCGATGCGGGACCTGGCCGAGCAGCTCACGGCCATCTGCCGCGCCGTCGACCCCCACAGCACCGACGAGACCATCGAGCGGGCCGCCTCGACGACTGGCCTGGACCTATAGATCGCGGACACCACCGGCGAGCGCATTGCGGGTGTCGTGCGGAATGGCGGAGTGATACGCACCCGGCGTTGGCCGCCGTCACCGCGGTCGGAAAAGGGATTCCGCCAAAAAGAGCAGGCCGCCCACCAGGGCAAACCAGGCCGCCACCAAGCCGCCCACGAGTGCGGCCGCCAGCAGATCAGTATACCAAGTGGGCTCCCGCGCCAGGTTCAGGATGCCGCCAAGGGCCTTGAACGCCGGATTCCAAAATGCCTCCACCAGCCAAAAGAAGAACATGGTCACAAACGGTAGTAGAGGAACGCCGATGATGACCCCAACCATCAGGTTCCGCGCCAGGGGCTCGAAGCCCCAGCGAATTAGCAGGCATTGAAAGCCGGCATAGGCCAGAAACACCAGGCACACGCCTAAAAACGGGGCCCAAACTCCGGCGACGTTGAAACCGTTCGTGCCAACCAACACAGACACCAGCAACAGCCCGATCACCGCCCACGCGCCAATGATGTCGCCAACGCCCAAGCGGAACCGGGCACGTTGTCTGGGTGGCGGCCCAGACGCCGGCGTCGGCGGCTTGGGACGCGGGTCGAAGTTCGCAGGCGGTTCATACGGGTTTTGCGGGCGATTCATTGTGTCGGGGGCAGCGGGGGCGTCCCGGTCGTTTTGGGTTCACGCGGAGGCGCGGAGACGCGGAGCACGAGGGCCGGGAACGGTTGAGGATTCGGCCCAGGCGCGTTTCTCTCGATTTGTAACATTTCGATTCTCGCGAAGCACCGCGAACGACACTCGTGCCATCCCTGCGGGAACAGAGGATCTCGCCATTTCCTGCTCTCTCCCTCCGGGTCTCCGGGCGTCCGTGTGAGCTGTCTCGTTACGGAACACCCGACTGATACACGCACAACCCTGCAACGAGTCTTCGTGCCTCCAGTGGCGTTCGCGGACACTGCGTGGCTCACCCGCGCTTGCGCACCTGTTCGACCAGCGTCAACAAAAAGCCCAGGGCGACTCCGATGCTCGTCAACACCATGGTGCTCATGCTGCCGATGAGGCCTCCCCAGAGGGCGTTATCGGGCTGATTGTGCAGAGGTTCGACCCCGGCGTCCAATCGCATGGGCATCGTGCCCCAAAACACACTCACACCAATGGCGACAGTCAGGCTCATCACGATGCCCACCATGATGTTGCGGGCCAGGGGCTCGTGCCCGATGGACAGCAGCAGACATTGGGCCGTTGCCATGCCGACCACGACCAGGCCGCTGCCCATCAGCAGGCCCAGTTGAAGGGCGCTCAGCAGCGCGGTTCTTTCCGGTATGGCCAGCACGATCAGCACCTGGCTCAAAATGAAATAGATGATCACCCACGAGCCGATGATATCGCGCTTCCGAAAACGGACGAGACCCGTCCGCCGCTCCAGTTGGCCGTGCGGTTCGTCAGGGCGGCTCAGGTCGGCCTGCGGCGGCTCGTAGGGGTTGGTGGGCAAACGGTTCATGAGGCCTCCGTCCCGGATTCGGTCGCCGGGTCGTGCGTCAGGCGCTTCTCAAGCCGCAACAACTGAAGCGCCAACAGGGCCGCTACCATGGCGCTGCCTCCACCGACAATCAAGGCATGACTGACCACCAGCAGCATGCCTGTATCGGGTCCCCAGGACCAAGACTCGAAAAACTCGGGAGCCACGGCGTATCCGATAAAGCCCAGCAAAGTGGTCGAACAGACCATCAACACCGCCGACCACATCAACCACCGTGCCAGGCCCAGCGCCCCACGTCCGACACAATCCCATTGGACACTGGCATACAAGACAATCACAACCAACAGGCCCACCATCCAGAACACATAGTTGTTAATCGCCGCAATCCGCTCGAAATCGAGGTTCGCGTTCTGCTGGATCGGGGGCCATGCGGTCGACTGCAAAGTCGTTTCAACCAAGAAGGCCCACGAGCAAAAGCCAATCATCACGGTCAGCGGAATCCACCAACCCACCCTGACGGTCTTGGTAAACGGCGAGGGCGATCGGCGGAGCTTCCGCGCCGCCGGATCGCGCAGCTCGGGCGAGTCGGGCGCTTCGTAAGGGTTTGGCACGTGGTTCATGGGTCACGCGTTCCGAGAAGGCGGGCTCCGTGCAGCCAGCACCGCGACCGCAACGGCCGCATCAACCGAACCGCGTGACCGCATAGGGAGCCGGGTCGAGATGCGGCGTCTGTTCGGTAACAAGTTCGCTAATCAAACGGCCCGTGCCCGTGGCCATCGACAGGCCCAGCATATTGTGCCCCGCCGCGATCCACACGTTCTTATACCGCGGCGCCGGGCCCACGATCGGCAGTCCATCATACGTCATCGGCCGCCATCCAAACCACTGTTCTTCGACCGGTTCGCAAAACGGTTCGTGCAAGTACTGCTCGGCCCCCCGCCGCAAAGCGCCCAACCGCGTGGGATTCAGCGAGGTGTCGTACCCCGCAAACTCCATGGTCGACCCCAACCGATAGCCCGACTCCATCGGCGTGACCGCCACCTTGTGCTCGCAAAAAATCATCGGAATCTCGGGGCATTGCGCCGGACGCGGCATCGTCATCGAGTAGCCCTTGCCCGGCTGAATCGGAATCCGACACCCCAGCTCCCGCTGAAACTCCGGCGTCAACGCCCCCGTCGCCAACACCACCGCCTCGGCCGACAACGTGCCCTCGGGCGTCCGCACGCCCAACGCCTTTGGCCCATCGCCGTCCAGACCGGTCACGCGGCAGTGTTCGCGGATCTCCACGCCGCGGGCCTCGAGCCGTTTGCGCCAACTGCTCATCAGCCGGTCGGGCCGCAGGTGCGAGTCACACTCGTACAGCCAGCCGCCGGCGATGCCCGGTTTGAGCGCCGGTTCCAGAGCGGTTAGCTCGGGGCCATCAAATCGCTTGGCCCCCAGACCAAACTCCTCGGCCATCAGCCGATCTTTCGCCGCGTACTTCTCCATGCCTTGCTCGGATTGAAACACAAACAACAAGCCCCGCTGCTGCCACTCGCAATCCAACGGCTCGGCCGGAATCAACTCCGCGAACAACTCGGCCGAACTCTTGAGCAACACGTGCAGGCCCCGGGCGGCAGCCAGCATGTCCCGCTTGTTGCAACGTCGGGCAAAGCGGAACAGCCAGCCCCACAGCCGGGGATCCCAACGCGGCTTAATCCGCAACGGGGCATCGGCCTTCAACAATCCGGCCAGCCCCTTCGACACGGCGCCGGGCTCGGTGAGCGGTAGGACATGCGAGGGGCTCACATACCCGCAATTCGCGTGGGAGCAGCCCTGGCCAAAGCCGCCCGAATCGACCACCGTGACCGCTCGCCCAGCTTCTGCCAAGTAATGAGCACAGGCGGCTCCGATGACTCCCCCTCCGACGACGACAACCCGCCCACGGCCCCGCCCCCCATGTCGGCCACGGGACCAGGCTCAGAGACACATCAGACGC
>JBJHDE010000467.1:0-4748 GCA_050486385.1 Planctomycetales bacterium
CACCAACAGCAGCGGACGATAGGTCTCCAGGAAGCCTCGCTCGTCGGTGGCGGTGTGCCCATCGTGGGCGGTGGCGGCGTGGTCGGCGTGGGGCTCGCCGGCGCCATTGCCGACGGGGCCCAGCACTTGAAAGCCCGCCTTGGCGACATGCTGGCGGATGGCGTCTGGCGAGACGCCGTCGCCTTCCACGGTGAGCACCTTGTCGGGGTTTTCGGTATCCACGTTCCAACGCTCGATGGCCGGATCGCCATCCAGATGGGGCCGCACCGCCGCCACGCAACTGCCGCAGTTGAGGTTGGTGCGGAATTGTTGAACCGTCATGGCGTGGCTTCCAGGGGACCGAACACGGGAACTTGGGGCATCGTGGTGGCCGTGCCAAGGGACCACCCATCCCCTATTCAAGACTTCGGGGCCTTCGTCGACAACGGGGCCGGCCAAGATCGCCCGCCAAGCGGCCCCCTCGAAGGCACACTGCGACCAAGACACTTGGTCTGTTGGCCCGCTGGGTGGCTGGTCGCTGCACTGGTCGGCGGCAAGAATGCCCCGGATACCGTCCACCGTGTGCCAGCCCACAGGGATCATGCTCGCCACCACGCCTTGGGATCAACTGCAAGCCCGGATTGCTCCGGCCCGCGAGCGGTTGCTTTCCCATCCCATTTACGCCCGACTGACACGCATCGAAGCGCTGCATCGGTTCATGCAGCACCATGTGTTCGCGGTCTGGGATTTCATGTCACTGCTCAAGGCCTTGCAGCGGCGGTTCTGTTGTGTCGAGGTCCCCTGGCTACCGCCCGCCGACGGCCAGATCGCGCGATTGATCAACGAGATCGTCCTGGCCGAGGAGACCGACGACGACGGCCAAGGCGGCTACCTCAGCCACTTCGATTTGTATCGGCGGGCGATGCGGCTCAGCGGGGCCGAGCCGGGGCCGATGGAACCATTCCTGGCCGCTTTGTCGCAATCTCACTCGGTGGACGAGGCCCTGAGCTTGGCCCAGGTGCCGGCCAGTGTGGCGGGTTTTGTGCGTCAGACGTTTGACGTCATCGCCTCCGGCGACGACTGTGCCCTGGCGGCGGCCTTTACGATGGGCCGCGAGGACCTGCTGCCCGACGTGTTTGCACGCATCGTCGCCCGGCTGAATGACCAAGCCCACGGCGGACTGGACGATTTTCTGTTCTACCTGAGTCGCCATATCGAACTGGACGGCGAAGAGCACGGGCCGATGGCCGCCCGCTTGGTGGCCAGCCTGTGCGGCAACAATCCCGACAACTGGCAACGGGCCGAGCAAGCCGCGTTGGCATCGCTGGACGCGCGGCGACGGCTCTGGGATGGGGCGTTGGCGGCCTTTTGAACGGGCCCGCCCTGCCAGGTTGACGTTGCCCCGGGGAAGCGTCCGTCAATCGAATTCGGCAGCCACGCTCGAACGGCCAGCCTGCCGAGGTTCCACCGGGTAGAACACCGCCAGCCACACCGTGGGTCCGTCGGGCGTGGTCCAATCGACCCGGTGTCGGGCGTGGGCGGGAATCGTGACCCCATCGCCGGGGCCCAGCTCCAGGGTTTCGCCTTCCAGTATCAATCGCGCGGCGCCCTGCAAGACGATCACCCATTCATGCTCGTCCTGGTCGTACCAGAACCCCGCGGGCGAAGCCTGACCCCACGAGACGATTCGCTCGACCCGGACGCCCCCCTCGCCGGCCAATCGCGTGACCAGTTCGTCAGGCAATGCCTCGGGTAAATCAGCAAACAGGTTGGTCACCATGTGGCCCGTCCAACAGCCAAGGGGAGAGTTTCGCAGCCGCTTGAGTTAAACAAGCGTGTGGCGCGTGCGACAAGCGCCGGCGAAGCATTGTGGGAAACGGTTCAAGTTGCCTGGAATGGTTGTGCTGCGACTCGACTGTTCAACGTCTATCGGCATATCGCACTGCTTGCGAGCAAGCAGTGGCACACGTTTTGTTGAAGACTTTTTGTTGAAGCAAGGCCACCCGGGCGACTCGACTGCTCAACGTCGATCCGCAGATCGCACTGCTTGCGAGCAAGCAGTGGCACACGTTTTGTTGAAGACATACTGTTGAAGCAAGTGGATCCGGGCTTGTTCGTAGACTGTGGCCGGCATCGGTAAGAAGCATCGGCGAGAGGCTGGGTCGGCTGGGGGGACCGATTGGGGCGAGCGAGGCATCATCCCCTCACACGGTTGGCCCGGTTGTGGGCACTGGCGGATGCGTGCTAGGGTTGCGGTCGCGGTGCGGAACCGGACGACGAACCCCTTCCTCGGTCTGAAGTGCGGCGGCAATGACCACCCCGATGATGCAGCAGTATCAGCTTGCCAAGCAGGCCAGCCCGGGGGCGTTGCTGCTGTTTCGCATGGGCGACTTCTACGAATTGTTTGACGAGGACGCTCGGGTGGCGGCCGAGATTCTGGGCCTGGCCCTGACCTCGCGCGATAAGGACAAAGGCGCCGAGGCCATGCCGATGGCCGGTTTCCCGCATGTGGCCCTGGAAGGACACTTGGCCAAGCTGATCGCCGCCGGTCAACGGGTCGCCATTGCCGAGCAGGTGGAAGACGCCAAGCAGGCCAAGGGCCTGGTCAAGCGCGAGGTCACCCGCATCGTCTCGCCCGGCACGCTGACCGACGACGCGTTGCTGGATCCCAAGCGGAGCAACTTTCTGGCGGCCATTGCCCCGGGAACCCCCTTGGGCCTGGCCTGGCTGGAGCTGTCGACCGGGCGGTTTCTGGCCTGCGATGTCGATCCAGCGGGCTTAGCCGACGAGCTGGCCCGGATCGACCCGGTCGAGCTGCTGATCCCCGAAGCCGCGGACATCGGGCTGCCCGACGCGGGCGGGATGTTGCGGACTCGGCGACCGGTCGAGGAATTTGCCGTGGGGCCGGCAGTCGAGCGGCTGGCCACGGTGCTAGGCACGCAATCGCTGGAAGGCTTTGGCTGGGACGGCACGCCGGTGTGCCTGGGAGCGGCCGGTGCGATTTTGCGGTACCTGGAAGAAACCCAGCGCGAGGGCACTCCGCACATCGAGCCGGTCGTGCCCTATGCCTCGGACCGTTCGCTACAAATCGACGAGGCCACCCGCCGCAGCCTGGAGTTGGTACGAACCCTCCGCGAGGGCCGTCGCGAGGGAGCCCTGTTGGGCGTGATGGACCGCACGGTCACCGCGGCGGGTTCGCGGTTGTTGGCCGATTGGCTGGCCAATCCGCTGGCCGATCGCGCGGCGATTCTCGACCGCCTGGACGCCGTGGCCGAATTGGTCGACCAGGGCGAATTGACCAGCGGGCTCCGCGAGCTGCTGCGAGCATCCTTCGATCTCGAACGCTTGCTGGCTCGGGTCACCGCCGGACGGGCCGGTCCCCGCGACTTGTGCCAGATTGCCGGAACCCTGCGGGTGCTGCCCAAGATCAAGGCCCGGCTGGCGGCCCGGACAAGCGGCGGGCTGCAACGGCTGGAAGAGCGAATCGACCTGTGTGCCGAACTGCGCAGCCAGCTTGAGGCCGCCCTGGAGGAAAGCGTTCCGCTGCTGGCCCGCGATGGCGGCTTTATCCGCGGCGGCTATCACGCCGAACTCGACGAACTCCGCGACCTGGCCAAAGGGGGCAAACAGTGGATCGCCGGCTATCAGGCCAGCGAGTCGCAACGGACCGGCATTCAACATTTGAAAGTGGGGTTCAACAAGGTCTTTGGCTACTACCTGGAGATCCCCAACACCCAGCGATCCAAGATTCCGGCCGAGTACATCCGCAAGCAAACGGTCAAAAGTGCCGAACGCTACGTCACGCCCGAACTCAAGGAGTACGAAGAAAAGGTGTTGGCCGCCGAAGAGCGGTCGACCGCCCTGGAGGTTGAGCTGTTTGAACAGCTCCGCCAACGCGCCGTCGATGCCGCGCGGGCCTTGCACGCCACGGCCCGGGCGCTGGCCGAGTTGGATTGCCTGACGGGTCTGGCCGAACTGGCCGTCGCCCGAGGCTACTGCCGTCCCGAGATCGTGGACGCTCCCGAATTGGAAATCATTGAGGGCCGCCACCCAGTGTTGGATGCGATGCTGCCTGCCGGCGAGTTCGTGCCCAACGACACCCAGCTCAATCCCGAAACGGCCCGCCTGCTGCTGATCACTGGGCCCAACATGGCGGGTAAAAGCACCTACATTCGACAGGTCGGTCTGCTCACGATCATGGCCCAGATGGGCAGCTTTGTCCCAGCCCGTCAGGCGACCATCGGCGTCGTCGATCGGGTCTTTGCTCGGGTCGGGGCGAGCGATGAGCTTTCCCGCGGTCAAAGTACTTTCATGGTCGAAATGACTGAGACTGCCCGGATCCTCAACACGGCCACTCGGCACAGCCTGGTCATCCTGGACGAGATCGGCCGCGGAACCAGCACCTACGATGGCGTGTCGTTGGCCTGGTCGATCGTCGAGCACCTCCACGACAAGATCGGGGCTCGCACCCTTTTCGCCACCCATTACCACGAGCTTTCCGAACTTGCCGGGTCGCTCGATGGGGTTTGCAATTTGAATGTCTCGGTCAAGGAATGGGACGAGAAGATCGTCTTCCTGCACAAAATTGTCCCCGGCGCGGCGGACAAAAGTTACGGCATTTATGTTGCCCGCTTGGCCGGTGTTCCTCAGGAAGTCAACGAACGGGCCAAGCAAATCCTGGCCCAACTCGAACAGGAACACCTCAACCCCGACGGCCGCACGAAAATCGCCCACTCCATCCCCCGCCACCCAAAAAAGGATCTCCAGCT
>JBJHDE010000468.1:0-4730 GCA_050486385.1 Planctomycetales bacterium
GTCCTGCTCGCACCTCAAGAAACCTATCGCAAGTCGCGGCGAGATTCATGACCCACGAAGTGCTGATCATCCTGATTGCCGGTGGGGCCCTGGTGGGGACCTCGGCCCTGTTGGCCCTGGCCACACGTTGGCGGCAAGACGCCCGGACCCGGCGACGGGCCTTGCTGCACGAAGAGCGGTTGCGGGCGATTGAGCAAGGCCATCCGCTGGCCGAAGAAGAAATCGAACGGCTCCGCGCCCTGGGCGGCATTGGCCGCTGGATCGCCCTTGCCTGCCCGGCGTCGGGACTGTTGGGATCGCTGTTGGTTTTTGCCTTTCTTGCGGACACTGGTCCCCGCTTGGCGGGCCTGGGTATTGTGTGGGGCGCGGTCACCGTGATGGCCGTGACCGTGCTGCCGATTGTCTGCGGCCAGTTGCGCCGCGCCAGGTGGTGAGGATTCCGCCCCCCCGCGTCCAGGCCAAACCGCCGTTTCGTCGTTGACTTGGCGGGTACAATCAAGTTAGCTTCTTAGAAGTTTCCCTTTTTCGGTTCTGTCTTAATCCACCATTCTGGTGGACATCCCCACGCGGGTCGGCTGGGGAGACCGTCACGGCGGGTCAAATCTTCGGATTCTTGGCCAAATGAGTACCGCGGGTGCTGGGCTGGTCGTTGGGCCAGCCACGAACTTCGTGGAAAAGCCGCGAGTGGGTCTCGTCGCTTGGCCGTGCCAAGGACATCGAATTCTCATTTTTGTGAAAAGCTTGCGGCACCTGGGGTCAAATGCTTACCCTAAGGGTCGGTGATCTGGGCTCGGGGCGTTCCGGGCCAACAATAAGGTCGGCTTGGTCGTCCGTGTGGCACCGCCGGCCACTTATCCAGTGGCACATTTCTGGTTCGACCCCGCCACCGCGCGCTCTGGTCGAGGATGATTCCATGAGCACCCAATCCGATACCGACACCCAGATCACCTGTCCCAGTTGCGGGACGACCTTCGTCACCGCCTGGCCGCAGTGTCCGATCTGCAGCGCGCCACTGGACGGAGTGGCGGCCACGCGCGGTTCTGGGCCGCCTTCGGACTCGGCGATCACCAAACCGCTGGAGATCCCGCCCTCGCATCATCCGGCGGCGACTGGCCTGGGGACTCCGAGTGCCCTGGACGAAGATTTCCGGGTACCCGCCGATGACGAACAGCCCAGCAGCTTCGATCGGCCACTCACGCCGGGTCCGAGACCGCCGTCGGACACCTACGAGCCCAGTTCGTCAATGATGTGGGCCGAGGCGAGCACCCACGGGGCCCTGGACGACGACGAAGAAGCGGATCCGCCGCGGGGATCGGGCTCGTCGTTGGGCAGCGGCTACGACAGCTTTCCCCCGGCACCTCATACACCGGGACTCGACGGCCACCGCAGCGATTCGGTCGCCGGCGACGAACCCGGCATCGACGACCTTGTGGGAGGTTTCGGCGACCTGTTCGGCGAGCAGAATCTGGAAGCCGAGATCGAGACACCCGACGTCCCCGATGTCGATCCGCCGCTTCCCGAGTTGGCCAGGGCCGAGCCGGCCCAGTCCGATCCTGAATCGTACGCGGCTCCTCGGCCTGACGGCTTTGGGGGCTTCGCCGACTTCAGCGACCTGGAAGTGCCCGATGTGGACGCCTCGACCGAGATTCGGACCCACGAGCCGTTGGGGGATCGCGCGCCTGATCAGCCGACCCCAGGGGACGATCCAACATTCGAGGCCCCCGGGTTTGACACCGAGGTCGACGAGCTGGAGGCCGAGACGTCGGAGAATGATCTTGGCGAGGACTCCGAAGACAATTCGCAGGATGACCAGGAGGATTCCTTCTCACGGAAGCTTCTCGACGAGGAGGAATGCCCCACCGAGCGCGCGACCCGTTCCACGGTGCTGCTGCTGACGGTGCCCCTGCTGCTGTTGGCGGGCCTGGGCGTGGGTCTGGTGGCGATCGGCTTTCTGCCGCTGCCCAATTTGGGACCGGCTGAACCAGCCGTGACCGCCGAAGCCGAGCCAACCGCGCCGGCCCCCGAGCCCGACTCCGCTAAGGTCCGCCAGGCGGAAATGGAACGCTGGGCCGGAGAACTGGGCCACGGTGATATGGTGGTCGCCAGCCGGGCCGCCGCCAACTTGGCCAAGCAGGGGACCGCCGCCGTGCCGGTCTTGGTCCAACGCCTCGAGTCGCCGGGTCGCAGCAAAGACCGCCAGCGGGCGGCTGCCGTGTTGACCGAGATTGGCCCCGACGCCCTGCCGGCCTTTCCCGCGATGGTTCAGGCCCTGGACGGGTCCGATCCTGCCCTCCGCAATGCCCTGCGAGAAGGCCTGGTCGCTTTGGGGCCAAACGCCGTCGGTCCGATCGCCGAAGCCCTGCGCGAATCGCCCTCGCCCGTCACGCGGCTGACGCTGCTAGAAGTGTTGGTTGGTCTGGGACCAGCCGCCAGCGAGTCCGCCGATGCAATCGCCGAGGCCGTTGTCTCGGGATCGGCCCAGGTCCAGGCTTTGGGACTGCAAGGCCTGCGGGCGATGGGCCCGGCCAGCAGCCAGGCCCTGGGGCGGGTTGTGCAAGAGGGGTCTTCGGCCGCACGCAAAGAGGCCTGCCGGATTCTGAATGAGTGGGGCCCCGAGGCCGAACCAGCCCTGCCTGCGCTGGTGGCGGCCCTGGCCGATGGCCCCAACGATACTAAAGGCTTTGCCGCCGCCACGTTGGTGCGGATCGGCGATGCCTCGGCGGTGCCCTTGGTCGAAATGCTGGAGACCCTCGGCGAACGCCCCGGCGACAAGACCGCCGAACTGGCCGCCAAGGCCCTGGGCCACATTGGCGAGGCGGCGCTGGCTCCGCTGATGGCCCTGGTCGAGCGGGCCGAGCGGCCCTCGTCGTGGTACGCCGCGACGGCCTTGGGCAAGATGGGCGGAGTCGCCATCCCAGCCCTGCCGACACTGGAAGTCGCCTCGCGGTCCAACGACTCGACCCTCAAGTATTATGCGGTCGAGGCGATCCGCGAGATCCGCAGTCCCTGATCCACTGCTCTCCACGGCAACTCGCTCCCCACGGCGACTCGCTCCGAACAGGTGATCGCCTCTTGGGCAAGACTCACCGTTGGGGCCTGAGATCGAACGCCACCAGCCGGCCCGCTTCGTTCCGGGCGTACAGCACACCCCGCGAAAACGCGGGAAAGGCCCGCACCGTGGGCTCCAGAATCTGCGCCCGATGGATTTCGCGGTAGCCTTCCGGGGTGGCGGCCACCTGGACCAGCCAGCCGGTTTCTTCGAGCACCAGCAACTTTTCGCCGACGGCGATCAGGCTGCCGGCGGGCATTTTCTGGCTCCAGCGGACTTCACCGTCGGCCAGCCGCACGCAGCGGAGTTCGGGGCCAAACTCCTGGCGTCCGTCAAAGCCGTACAAGTGACCGTCGTGGTGGATGCTGGTGGCGTAGTGGTTCGACAGACTGCGGTCGCCCGACCACACCGGCACGACCTCGTCACCTTCGGGACGCAGCAGCACGGCCCCGGTGTTGTAGCTGGTGGATAGGAAGATGCGTCCGTCGATCACCAAGGGGGTGGCGGCATTGACGCTGGCCTCGATCCGCGCCCGCCAGGGATACGAGTAGACCACCTCGCCGTTGGTGGGATTCACCGCCCGCAGGCCAGCGCGCGTGAAAAACACGGCCAGTGTTTGGTCGGCCACCTGGGCGACAATGCCCGAAGAGTAGCTCGCACGATCCTGGGTGGCTTGCCACAGCAATTTGCCGCTATCGGCGGCCAGGGCCACGATACCGGCTTGGCGGCCCCCGACATTCAGCAGCACCCGAGCGTCGTGGACCAAGGGCGAACCGGCCGCGCCGAAAAATCCCTCGGGCACGTCGAATCGCTCGTGGGTGTCGATTTGCCACTCGGTCGTGCCACGCTTCAGGTCCAGGCACCGCAAGTGGCCGGCGGCGCCCAGCACGTAGACCCGCCCCTCGGCGATGGTGGGCGTGGCCCGGGGGCCATTGTTGAAGCCGAAGCGATCCTGGTAATTGGCCTCGAACGAGGTCCGCCACACCCGCTCGCCGGTGGCGGCGTTGAGGCAATCGACGTGCTCCTGATCGTCCTGCCGATGGGCGATGATCACCCGCTCGCCCTGGACGACGGGACCGGCGAAGCCCGCGCCGACGGTGATGGCCCACTTGCGGCGGTCGGCCGGTTCGGTCCAATCCTCAGCCAGGGGTTCTTGGGGGACGACGCCGGTGCGTTGGGGGCCCAGATGCTGGGGCCAATCGGCCTCGGCCAGCCGGCCCAAACCGCCGAGGCCGCCCACATGGAGCCCCAGCCCCAGGCAAGCCACCCAGATTGGGAGTCGGATCATCGTAGAAAATTGTGGGCTCGTGTGGTGGATTCAGGCGAATCGCTTGGTACAGTAGTCAGAGTGCTCCCGAAGAACAATCGGCGGACCCTCGAAGGAACCTGCTTACCAGAACCGTTGGGTTTTGGCATGCTGGATCGGATCCCAGGGTGGTCTTTCCGATGGCCTGGCTGGGTTGGTTTGAACGCAGCGCCAGTGGCCGTTGGGAGGCGATTGAGCCAGGGACAGGAAAAACCCGTTGAATTGTTGAAGGCTCCGCGCCACGGTCGATATAATCCACTTTTATGGCGGGCGGGGATTTGTCTCGCTCACCTTGGTGGTAAGTCAAGTCGAGCGGCTTGGGACGTGGCCGGACAGGCCCTGCTCCGGCAAATTGCGATTTGGTTGGACTAGAAC
>JBJHDE010000469.1:0-4721 GCA_050486385.1 Planctomycetales bacterium
CCACCGGGGCGTTCAACCTGGAACCCTTGGCCGGATTGCCGCTGACGGAAGACACCCTGGCCGATGCCCTCGGCCGGGCCGGATATACAACCGGGCTGGTGGGCAAATGGCACCTGGGTGGGACTCCGGCCTATCATCCCCAACGCCGCGGGTTCGACGAGTTTTTTGGCTTCCTGCACGAGGGTCACTTCTATGTGCCCGGTCCGCCCTGGGAAGGCGTGCAGAGTTTCCTTCGCCGGCGGGACGCTCCCGGGCGGGTGGTCGAGGGCAACGTGATCTGGTCGCCTCATGGCCCGATGAACGAACCGCCCTACGATGCCCACAACCCCATCCTTCGCGGAACCCGCGAGGTCCAGGAACCCACATACCTGACCGATGCCTTCACCCGCGAGGCCGTGGCCTTCATCGACCGACACCGGGATGAACGGTTCTTCCTGATGCTGTCGCACCTGGCCGTGCATAGCCCGATGCAGGCCCCGTTGGAGACGCTGGACAAATTCGAATCCATCGACGACATGCATCGCCGGGTGTTTGCCGGAATGCTGGCCCACCTGGACGACAGCGTGGGCGCGGTGCTGGACAAGCTCGATGAACACGGGCTGACCGACAACACGCTGGTCGTGTTTCTCAGCGACAACGGCGGTCCGACCCAGGAACTGACCTCCAGCAACGACCCGCTCCGTGGCGGCAAAGGCAACTTCTACGAAGGCGGACTGCGGGTGCCAATGCTGGTGGCCTGGCCTGGCGTATTGCCCAAGAACACCACCTACGAGGCCCCCGTCGTCTCGGTCGACCTGACCGCGACGATGCTGGCCGCCGGTGGGGCAACCAGTCGGCAACCGCTGGATGGCGTCGACCTGCGGCCTTATCTCACAGGCGAGCAAGAGACCCGCCCGCGGGAGACCGTCTTTTGGCGGATGGGCCGTAACGCGGCCCTGCGCCAAGGCGATTGGAAGCTGGTTCGCGATCCCCGCGCCGAGGGCGAACCTTGGAAGCTGTTTGATCTTGCCCAGGACCTGGGCGAACAGCACGACCTGGCCGAGACCCATCCCGACCTGCTGGACGAACTCCGCGAGACCTGGAACGCCCTGGATGCCGAGATGGCCCCGCCCATCTGGCAACGCCCGCGTCGCTGAAGCCGCCTGTGTGTGGGCTACGTGTCCGCGTCGCGCAGCGTCTGGCGAATGGCGGCGAGTCGCCGGGCCAGCTCGGCCTCGAAGCCGCGATCCACGGGGCGATAGTAGGTGCGGTCGACGCCCAGATAGTCCTGGGCCACCACACCGCCTTCGGCATCGTGGGCGTAGCGATAGCCTTCGCCGGAGCCATCGACCTTGACGCTGGAAGTGTGCTTGTCGCGCAAGTGCCGAGGCACCGGCAACAGCCGACCGCCCGAGACATCGGCGCGCGCCGCCAGGATGCCCGCGTAGGAAGCGTTGGACTTGGGGGCACAGGCCAGGTAGGTCACGCACTGGGCCAGCGGGATTTGGCATTCGGGCAGGCCCACGGCTTCGACGCTTTGCCAGGCGGCCATGGCCACCAGCAGGGCCTGGGGATCGGCATTGCCAACGTCTTCGCTGGCCAGGATCACCAGCCGGCGGGCGATGAAACGCACATCTTCGCCGGCTTCTAACATGCGGGCCAACCAGTACAGGCCGGCGTCGGGGTCGCTCCCGCGGAGGCTCTTGATCAGGGCGCTGGCCACATCGTAGTGGCTGTCGCCGGTGGCGTCGTATTCGATCGCCTTGCGTTGCAGGCTTTCCTCGGCCAGGGCCCTGTCGTAGACAACGGGGTCGCCGGGCGAACTCAACACCCCCACCTCCAGGGCCGCCAGCGCCCGACGGGCATCGCCATCGCAGGTCTGAGCCAGAAACTCGGCGGCGTCGGGCGTCAATTCAATCGCCCGCTGGCCCAGGCCCCGCTCGCCGTCGGCGATGGCCCGCTGGAGCAGGGTTTGAATCTCCTCGACCGAGAGCGGTTCGAACTGGAACACCCGACTGCGGCTGACCAGGGCGCTGGTCAGGGCGAAGAAGGGGTTCTGGGTGGTGGCGCCCACCAGCACGACGGTGCCGTCCTCGACATCGGGCAGCAGCACGTCTTGCTGGGCTTTGTTGAAGCGGTGCAGTTCGTCAATGAACAGCACGGTGCGTTGGCCCGCCGATTCGAGCCGGCCGCGAGCCGCTTCGATGAGCTTGCGGACTTCGCCCACGCTGGAGGCCGCGGCGTTGAGTTGCTCGTAGTGGGCGCGGGTCTCGACGGCCAGCAAGCGGGCCAGCGTGGTCTTGCCGGTTCCTGGCGGACCGGTGAACAGGACGCTGCCCAGTCGGTCGGCCTTGAGCAAACGCCACAGCAAGCGGCCTTCGCCCAGGAAGTGCTGTTGGCCGACGAATTCGGCCAGCGTGCGGGGCCGCATTCGCTCGGCCAGGGGCTGCGCGCCGCGGCGATTGGCTGCGACTTGACCGTCAAACAAACTTTTGGCCATCGTCTCACCCGCTGCCCGATATCACGGCGTTGCTCAATCTCGCTGGCTCTTGAGCCGGTACAGCGAATGCTCGGTCCGCACGAACAGGTCGCCATCGATGACCGCCGGCGAGGCCATGATCGCCCCATCCAGCCGGTTTCGCGCCAGCTCGCGGAATTCCGCCTCGGCGGCGATCACGATGCACTCGCCCTCGCGGGTGAAAAAGTAGACCTTGCCATCAGCGGCCAACGGCGACGAACAGTGGTTGCCGCCCAGCCGCGCGATCCACTTCTCTTCGCCCGTCCGGGCGTCCAGACAGGTGCCAATCCCGCGATCCGAGACAAAGAAGATCAGGTCCCCAACCAGCACCGGCGACGGCATCCGCGGCACCTGCTTGTTGAACCGCCAGGCAATCTCGGCCGGACGGTCGCCCTGAGGCAGGCGAATGGCCAGCAGCTCGCTGCGGACAAAGCTGGTGCATACAAACACCATGCCGTGGCCAGCCACCGGCCGTGGCACGATGGAAAAGCCCAGCACGCCGTAGGGCAGCTTCCACAATTCCTTGCCGGTGGCCGGATCGTACGAGTACAGCCAATCGGCCGCCGGCGAGAGAACCTGGTCCTTGCCGTCGATCTCCAGAACCAGCGGCGTGCCGTAAGCCTTCTTGTGCTGGGGATTGCTGCTCATCTCGCCCGAGCGATCGGTCCGCCAGGCGACTTGGCCGGTGGCCTTGTCGAGCCCCACGATGTACTGCTCGTCGCTGCCGTCGCAATGAAAGATTAAGCGGTCGCCCCTCACAATCGGCGTGCTGCCGGGGCCGTTTTCGTGCATGATCTGCAAGTCGCGCTGGGTCCACAGCACTTGCTGGGTGGCTGTATCCAGGCAGCAGGTCCCGTAGGTGCCAAAGTGGCAATACAGCTTGCCGTCCTCCAGTACCGGAGTGGGCGAGGCGTAGCTGTTGAGTTCGTGCACCCATTGCGGATCGCGCTCGACCATCAGCTCGACGTTGTGCAGCACTTCGCCCGTGGCCTGATCGACGCACACCGCGCGAAGACTCACCTGAGCCGACACCACCAACGGCTGATCGCCGGTGTTGGTCTCCAGCCGGCGGGCGATATCGGCCTCGGTGGCCGGGGTGTCAATGGCCGTGGTCAGCCAGATGCGTTGGCCATCGCTGACTGGGCTGCTCCAGGCCTTGCCGGGGATGCTGGCTTTCCAGGCGACGTTCTCGGTGTCGCTGAAGGTGGTTGGCAGGCCAGTCACCTCGACGACCCCCTGCCCGTTGGGGCCCCGCCACTGCGGCCAGGGCTCGGCGGCGTGCAGACCGCTCAGGCCAACAACGAGCAAGGCGATTGTCACGCAAGTGATGTATTGCGAACGAGTTACCATCATCGTGGCCAAGCTCCTCAGGACCCCACAGGGGTGGATAAGGCACCGGCGACCGTCGCGCGATTCGGCGGCCCCTCGGGTTGCAGGCTACCGTAGTCGATGCCTTTCGGCGGGACAAGTTGCCGCTATCGGCTGGCCGGGGTTTTGGGTAAGATCGAAAGGTTCAGCGGGCGGTGTTTGAGGCGAGTCGGCCCGTGGCGCGTGGCGGTGGTTCGCCTCGTTCTGACTGATGGTCGGCCAAGGACCATGTTGCGATGACCTCCGATCCCCAAGCGTTGTTTGCCGCCCGGACCAGCATCGAGCAGGTGGAAGAAGGCCACCAGCTTGCCCCCAAGTTCAATGCCGAGGGGCTCATCCCCGTGGTCACCACGGATGCCACCAGTGGCGAGTTGCTGATGCACGGCTGGATGAATGCCGAAGCCCTGGCCAAGACCATCGAGCTGGGCGAGGCCGTCTACTACAGCCGCAGCCGTCAGGCCCTGTGGCACAAGGGGGCCACCAGCGGGTTTGTCCAAAAGATCCGCGAGATGTACATCGACGACGATCAGGACACCGTCTGGCTGCGGGTCGACGTCACCGGGGGGGCAAGCTGCCACGTGGGCTACCGAAGCTGCTTTTACCGTCGGGTCCCGGTGGGCGACCAGGTCCAGTCGGGCCAACCCGTCGAGCTGAGCTTCACCGAGACCGAAAAGGTCTTCGACCCGCAAGCCGTCTATGGGGATGCCCCCAATCCGACCCAGCTTTAGAAAAAACGGCCGCTTGCCGCATTTTTCTTGGCCCTGGACCCGGCCGACCGCCGACATTGTTGCAATCGAGAGTCCGCCATCCCCGGGGCTGGCGGGGTGGAACGTCCTGACGCAAGGAGTGCGGACGC
>JBJHDE010000470.1:0-2594 GCA_050486385.1 Planctomycetales bacterium
GTGTCGGGCCAACGAGTGGAACAGCATGCAGTTGACCAACACCAAGGATCGTATCCAGGTGGTGCTCAATGGCACGCAGATTCTTGATGTCGATCTGACCGAGTTCACCACGAAGGGCAAGAACCCCGACGGTTCGAACAACAAGTTCGTGTTTCCCCTGGCCGAGTTTCCCAATGAGGGGCACATCGGATTTCAGGATCACGGGGCCGAGATCCACTTGAAGAACATCCGGATCAAGCGGCTCAACGACACGCCCTGATTCTCCACGCGCTTGGGGCCCCGGCCCCTGGGCTTATCGATTCCAGCAATCGTTTGGGAACAGCGTTTGTGGCACTGGTGGCTTGTCCACCAGTGTTTGATAATGTCAGCCGTTCCGTGCGACTTCGGCGCTGTTCGAGGACTTTCGCGGGAAGCAGTAGGAAGCCACAAGGCAGTTGACTCAAGGTGAGACAGCCAAGGGCCGAGCGAGCGGGTCGTGATGGACCGGCTGGCTCGGCCCTTGTGCGTTGGTCTCGACCCGATGCGGGAGACTTGCTTCGTGCCGCCGGACGGCCCATGATCGTGGGGCGGGGCTGATCGGAACACATGGAGAGCGTGCATCATGAAGGCTGGCTTGAACCGATCCGTCTGGACCCTCGGTGCATCGCTGGGGATGTTGTTGGGGGCCGTGTCGCCGGCGGTGAGCGAGGATCACGCCCGACCCAAGCAACCGGCCAACGCCGTGTTGAACGAGTATTTCGCGCAAGCCACGGCGCGGCTCCGCGACGACTGCCTGGCCGATGTGGAGTCGCTGGAGGACTGGACCGGCCGTCGCGCAGCCTACCTGCAGCAACTCCGCGAGATGCTGGGCCTGGAGCCCGAGCCCGAACGGACACCCCTGGAAGCCACCGTCACCGGCACCACCAAGGGCGAGGGCTTTGTCGTCGATCGGCTGCACTTTCAATCGCGGCCGGGGCTGTACGTCACGGCCAATCTCTATCGGCCCACCGAGATTGACAAGCCGCTGCCAGCGATCCTGTACCTGTGTGGCCACGGGTCTCGGATCCAGGGCGGCGTGAGTTATGGCAACAAGGCCGCCTATCATCATCACGGCGCTTGGTTTGCCCGCAACGGCTACATCTGTCTGGTGATCGATACCTTGCAGTTGGGCGAAATCCAGGGCATCCACCATGGCACCTACCGCTACGATCGCTGGTGGTGGCTGAATCGTGGCTACACGTCGGCGGGCGTCGAGGCCTGGAACGCCATCCGGGCGGTCGACTATCTGGTGAGCCGCGACGATGTCGATCCCCAACGCATTGGCGCGACGGGACGATCGGGCGGCGGGGCCTACAGTTGGTGGGTGGCGGCCCTGGACGAGCGCATCGCCGCCGCGGTGCCCGTGGCGGGAATCACCGACTTGGAAGATCACGTGATCGGTGGCGTAGTCGGCGGCCACTGCGATTGCATGTATTTTGTGAACACCTACCAGTGGGATTATCCGCTGGTGGCCGCCCTGGTGGCTCCCCGGCCCCTGCTGCTGAGCAACACCGATCGCGATCCGATCTTTCCGCTGACCGGGGTGTCGCGGACGCATTGGAAGGTCCGCAAAATTTATGAGCTGTATGAACAGCCCAACAACTTTGCCTTGCACATCACCGCCGGCGGCCACAAGGATACGCAGGAACTGCGGATCCACGCCTTCCGCTGGTTCAATGAACACTTGCGCGACAACACCGACCTGATCGACGATGTCGCCCGACCGGTGTATGAACCCAGCGAGCTGCGGGTGTTCACGGACCTGCCCGAGGACGAAACGAACACCACCATCGACGAGACCTTCGTGGCCGCGGCCGATCCACCCGGTCCGCCTGCGGACGCCCAGCAGTGGGCGGAGACCGCCGATCAGTGGCGGACCGTGCTGTTGAAAAAAAGCTTTGCCGCCTGGCCCGAGACACCCGAGCCGTTGGGCCTGGAGCAACTCAGCCAGGTTGAACGCGACGGGCTGCGGCTCTCGGCCTACGACTTCACCAGCCAGACCCCGTGGCGATTGCGGATGTACGTCGTCACCCGGGCTGGCCTGGAGGCCCCGAACCTGGCGGTGGTCAACATCCTGGACGACGACGGCTTCACGCGCTTGATGGCCACCCTGCGGCCCAGCTTTGGCGAGTCGCTGGACGAGTTCGAGCTGCCCCAGGCCGACGAGGCTGAGCACACGGCGCTTCGGCAAATGCTGGACCGCTTCCCGTGGGCCATGGTCTATGTGTGTCCGCGGGGCGTGGGGCCCACGGCCTGGCAGGCGAACTCTCGGCAGCAGACGCAGATTCTGCGGCGGTTCTACCTGCTGGGGCAGACCCTGGATGGCATGCGGATCTGGGACGCCCGACGGGGCATCGCCGCGGCGCGGGAGCTGTTTCCGGCCGAGTCGTGCGACCATTGGCTCCAGGGAACCGACGCGGCGGCGGGCCTGGCCCTGTATGCGGGAATCTTCGAGCCGGAGCTGAAGCGGGTCGATCTGCATGGGCTGCCGGCCACGCATCGCGAGGGGCCGATCCTGCTGAACGTCAATCGCTTTCTCGACCTGCCCCAGGCGGTGGCCCTGTGTGCCGACCGGG
>JBJHDE010000470.1:2604-4703 GCA_050486385.1 Planctomycetales bacterium
TGCTGTACGGCGGGGCCGAGGAGCTGGTGGCGTATCCCCGCAGCGTGGCTGAACAGTTGGACTGGCAAAAACGCCTGCAACTGCGTCCGGCCTTGGGCGAAGCGTCGCCTTAGTTTGCTTGGGACTGTTGACGGTCCCGCGGGCGTTTGCCGCCTGGGGATCGATTCCCACGGTTGACCGTTCCGGGCCGGCGTGCCCCAGGTGGTGTGCTTGGCCATCGACCACGCCGGAGTGACCGCGGCCTTTGCCGGTTTTCATATCACCACGAGAGACGTATGGCCCTCAACCTTTCTTGGAGTCGACGGCGGTTGCTGGGAGCCTCGGCGGCGGCCATTTTCGCCGCGCCGTGGGCCGCCCGCTTGGCCGCCAGCGATTCACCCGACCGGAGCCCCCGAGTGGACACCCATTTGCATTGCTTCGCGGGAGCCGACGACGACCGCTTTCCGTATCACGATCGCGCGCCCTATCGCCCCCGGCCAGCGGCCACGCCCGAGCATTTGCTCAAGTGCATGGATGAGGCCGGCGTCGACTACGCAATTGTCGTGCATCCCGAGCCTTATCAGGACGATCACCGCTACCTGGAACATTGCCTTGAGGTCGGGGGCGGGCGACTCAAGGGGACGCTGTTGGTGTTCTCTGATCGGGCCGACTCGTTAAACAAAGTGCCCGACCTGTGCAAACGGCTCGACGTGGTCAGTCTGCGGATCCATGCCTACGTGCCCAATCGTTTGCCCCCGTTTGGCACGCCCGAGTTGGAACGCCTGTGGCGATTGGCGGCCGATCACGACCTGGCCATTCAATTGCATTTCGAGCCCCGCTGGGCCCCGCCGTTTGAACCGCTGATCCGTCGCTTTCCCGAGACGACCGTTCTGATCGACCATCTGGGGCGTCCGTTTCAGGGCACGCCCGAGGAACACGCCGTGGTGCTGCGTTGGAGCCAGTATCCGAACACGGTGATGAAACTCTCGAGCATCCCCTCGCGGGACAACTATCCGCATCGTGACATCGCCCCGGTTCTGCGACAGATCACGGCGGCCTGGCCGGCTGATCGGCTGATGTACGGCGGTGGGTTCAATGCCCAGGCGACCGGCGCCAGCTATCGCGCGGCCTTTGACCGGGCCCGCTCGTACTTGACGCATCTCTCGGCCGAGGAGCAAGACCTGATCCTCGGCGGGACGGCCAAACGCCTGTTCGGCTTCGAATCGGCCTGATCGAGCATCTGCAACGCAACGAGGCGCTCGCGGCTGGGCCGGGAGCGCCTCGCTGTTGAACAAGCTGGGCCAAACGGCTCACTCGGCAGTGCGTTCCACGACCCAGATGTTGCGATACCGCACCGGGTTGCCGTGGTTCTGCAAATAGACCGGGCCCGGGGCCGAGCCTTCTTTCTGCGGCGACGCCCGGGTCGCGCGGGGGATCTCGACGTTGTCGTGGATCACCACGCCGTTGTGCCGCACGGTCATCTTGGCGTCGGCGGTCTTGGTGCCATCGTCGTCGTAGCGCGCGGCGGTGAAGTCAATGTCGTAGGTCTGCCAGGTCAAAGGCGGCAGGCACATGTTGAGGTCGGGATCGCGAATCTCGTAAATCCCGCCGCACTCGTTGTGTTTGCCCTCCAGGCCGAAGGAGTCGAGCATCTGCACCTCGTAACGCCCCTGGGCATAGAAACCGCTGTTGCCCCGGCCCTGACCCCGGGCGTAGGGCATATAGGGCAGCAAAAACTCGATGTGAATCGTGTGGTCGCCGAAAGTGCGATTGCTGGTGACGCCCTCCATCAGTCGGCCTTGGTCGTCGACCCGCCCACCGCGGAAGTTCTCGGCATGTTCGGGCTGGGTGAACAGCTCGACGGCGCCCTCGGGCGGCGCCTTGCCCAAAGTGGGACTGCTCCGCTGAACCCGTTTGAGGCTGCCCAGGGATCGGTCGCCCTCCTTGGACGTCAGATGGAGCGCCCCATCGCGGAGTTCGGCCCGGATCCCCTCGCTCTCGAAGCGGACGACCTCGTCCTTCCGCTCGCCGGTGTGGACCGCGCGGGTGTCCAGATCGGCCCCAGCGCCCGGCAGGCCGCCGCGGAAGCTGGTGGCCTGAAACTTGCCGTTGCCCAGGGC
>JBJHDE010000471.1:0-4695 GCA_050486385.1 Planctomycetales bacterium
GCCCGCACATCGACGACCAACAGGATCACATCAGCCGAATCGAGCGCGGCTTCGATCTGGTTCCGCACATCGGCCGTCAGGTTGTCGGCATCCTCGATCCCCATCCCGCCGGTGTCGACGAGTTCAAAGAAGCGGTCGCCGTGTTCGACCAGCGTCGTCATCCGGTCGCGGGTGACGCCTTCAAAATCGTCGACCACGGCCAAGCGGCGGCGAGCCAGCCAGTTGAACAGGCTGCTCTTCCCCACATTGGGGCGTCCGACAATCACCACTTTGGGCAGGGCCATCTTGAGCCTCATCAACTGACACGCGGGAACTGGGGCCAATCGCTTAACTTACGCGAATTCGGTCGGCAGGACGAGCGGCGGACGACAGAAACCCCCTTGTCACGGGGGATTCCAGGCGGGTGATCGGCGACCAAACACCACCCAACGATGGGTACGCTTGCGGATCGAGGGCGGAAAGGGTGAACACACCCGCAGGTTGTGCCGATTGGAGAATAGGGGGGTATGCCCAAGACGGGCGGGTTATCCTGCCGGCTTTTCGGTCTCGGACGGTCGGTTTACCTTGACTTGACGCCCATTTGCCCCTTAGAGTCTTGTCAGATAGCGGTTTGTGCGACCGCCAATTCTTGAAACGGAGAGCGTATGATTGAGTCGCGGCCATTGACGACGTGGACGGTTGTCACCCTGCTCGCTTTTTGTGCGGGCCAGGTGGTGGTAGCCGGTGCGCCGATTAATTGGACGTGGCTCCTGGCGCCGGTTGCCCAGCAGACGCAGCTTCCCTCGGAAGAGGAGCGGACCACCTCGGAGACGATGAGCCGAGGCATGCTGCGGTTGGCCGAAAATCCCAGCCGGCGGTCAGCCCCCCCTCGGGATCAGCGGGCGAAACGCACATCGCAGGCCGTGCTTGCGGCCGCGAATCGAGGCCAAGTCACCGACCGGGTTCAGCGGCAAGGGAGCGAGCATAGCTTCCGCAACGGCCTTGGCGCCCCGCTTTGGAATTGAACCTCGCATGGGTTCTGCCCGTTGGTTGAGGTAGGGTCATCGCTGACCCGCCAGGCGAAAGACGCCCCTCCCATCTGGGCCAAGTACCATCCAAGAGCCCGGCGAGCACAGGGCTGAACCAGTCCGCTGGATCAGCAGCCAGCGGGCGCTGATTCTAGCCAAAGCGGGTCGGATTGACCCACCGGCGGACGCCGCCCGTCGGGACCAAACTGGTTGCCAGAACCGCGTGTCCCAACAGGTGACGCGGCCCATGCAGTCGGCAAGACACGAGGGGTACAAGTAGGGCGCTTGCCTGAGGGCGGCGTCGACCCACTCGATCACTGAGACCTCCCATTTGAAGGAGTTGAGATGCATAACATCTACGAAGGCATCCAGCGATTCCGCACCACCTATTACTGCGAGCAGGAGCAGCGGTTTAAGGAACTGGCCAGTGGCCAGAAGCCCCAAGCCTTGTTCATCACCTGTGCCGATTCGCGGATCGACCCCAATGCGCTGACCCAACTTCCGCCGGGCGAACTGTTCATCCTGCGGAATGCCGGCAATTTGGTGCCCGAATACGGCAAGGTTTGGGGCGGCGAGGCCGCAACCATTGAGTATGCCGTGGCGGTGCTCAAGATTCCGCAGATCGTCATCTGTGGCCACTCGAATTGTGGGGCTATGGCCGCGCTGATGCAGCCCGAACCCCCCAAGGGCCTGGAGGCCGTGGGGTACTGGCTGGATCACGCCAAGCGGACCCAAGCGATTTGTCGCGACAAGTATAAGGAAGAATCGGATCCTGCCAAGCTCTGCGGACACGCAATTCACGAAAATGTTGTCGTGCAACTCGACAACCTGCTGACGCACCCGGTGGTCGCCAAGGCGGTCGAGGCCGGCGAGCTGTCGTTGCACGGCTGGGTCTACGACATCCCCACTGGGGACGTCGAGGAGTACAACTCCGAGACCGGCCAGTTCGAGTGGCTGAGCACCAACGCTGCCGCAGCCACCCACTAATCTCATCCAATTGCCTCGGGCCGCACTCTTCGCTGAGTGCGGCCCGAACTGCTTTCCACTCTCACACGTCCCCAGTAAGGCCCCGGTTTATGTCCGCGAACAGTAGCTCACGGAACCCCTTGATTGGGGACATGTTCGACCATCCGCAACAAGACTTTGCGGCGTCAGTCGTGGTGTTCCTGGTAGCACTCCCTCTTTGTATGGGCGTGGCCATCGCCTCGGGTGTGGATCCCGCGCGGGGACTCATTACGGGCATCGTGGGTGGCATTATTGTGGGCTACTTCGCCGGGTGTCCCTTGCAGGTCAGTGGTCCGGCCGCCGGCCTGACCGTGCTGATCTTTGAGATGGTGGTGGGGGCCCGCAATGAGTACATCGCGAGAAGTGCCGATTTCGAGACCCTCACGGCGACCGCGCAGGAGGCGATCCGCAACGAAGCCGCCCAGTACGCCCTGGTGGTGCTGGGAATTGTGGGGTTCTTAGCGGGCTTGATCCAGATGGCCCTGGCCGTCGCCCGCATGGGCCGCTGGTTTCGGGCCGTTAGTCCGGCGGTGATTCACGGCATGCTGGCGGGCATTGGCGTGTTGATCATGGCCAGCCAGTTTCATGTGATGCTGGATGACGAGCCGCGGGGCAAAGGATTCAAGAATCTCTACACCATTCCGGATGCGCTCTACAACGCCTTTGCACCGGAAACAAGCGTGACGCATCAATTGGCGGCGGCCACGGGGATCATCACGATTCTGACGATCGTGCTGTGGCAGAAGTTCGCCACGCGGCGGCTGAAGACGCTGCCTGGGCCGCTGGTGGCCATCATCGTGGCCATCATTTTCAATCAGACGTTCCAGTTTGGCATCAAGACCGTTGAGCTTTCGGACAACCTGTACAACGAGATGACCTTTCCCACCATGCTGTGGTGGGACCTCCTCTTCCAACAGTCGATTTGGATTTCGGCCATCGCCATTGCGGCCATCGCCAGCGCCGAAACGCTGCTGTGCGCCACGGCGGTGGACCAAATCCAGGATGGTCCCCGCACCAAATACGAGCAGGAGCTGTTTGGTCAGGGGATTGGCAACTCGATCTGCGGCCTGTTGGGCGGCTTGCCCATGACCGGCGTGATTGTCCGCAGCAGCGCCAACATCCAAGCCGGGGCGCGGACCCGCTTATCGGCCATGCTACATGGGGTGTGGTTGCTGCTCTTTGTGGCCGTTTTGCCTTGGATGCTGGAGTATGTGCCGACCTCGGCCTTGGCGGCCATCCTTGTGTACACCGGCTACAAGCTGGCCAACTACAAGACCTTCCTCAACCTGTGGAAGGTGGGCCGTAGCGAGGCCCTGATCTTCCTGACCACGGTGGTGGTCATCGTGGTGCAGGACCTGCTGGTGGGCATCATCACGGGATTGATCCTCTCGCTGTTCAAGATGCTGCTGACCTTCTCGCGGCTTGAATGCGAACTCCGCGACGGCCCGGGCAACCGAGTGGACCTCAAGCTGCAGGGGGCCTGCACCTTTGTCCGCCTGCCCCACTTGGCCGAGACCTTGGAGAAGGTTCCGCCGGGTGCCGAACTGCACGTCGACCTCAGCCAGGTGGACTATGTGGACCACGCCTGCCTGGAGCAAATGATCAACTGGGCCCGACAGCACGAGCGGACCGGTGGCTCGCTGGTGATGGACTGGGAGAGCCTGCACGCCCGCTTCCGTCGCTACAACGACACCACGACCCTGGGGGCGCGGGAGAGTGCCGAAGGCCCCTCGTCAGGGGATGCGAAGACCTCACCTGAGACCAACGGCGACTCCCAGTCGGGCAACGGGGCGTCGACCGACTCCGAGGCCAACCCCGACCCCGAGGCGACGGCCTCGAAGTAAGCTGGCCCCGGAAGGGACCAGCCTGTTGGAAAACACGTTTTTGGCGACCGGCGAGCGTGCCCGAGGGACTCGGGGCGGTCGCCGGGTTGCATTGGGGGGGTAACGAGGCCGAGCGGTTCGCCTCCACTGAGCAAAAATCCTGCCAGAACTGCGAACCGATCCCTTGACGCCGAAAACGGCGATCACTACCCTATCTCTTTCCGCCGGACGGGAACCCTTGTTCGGCAACCAAAATCACACGGGCTTTCGTGGGCGTTTTTGGGGCAGTTGGCTGCCGGCCCGTGACAAGCTTTTGCATCCCACGTTTGCCAGAGGATACGTCCAGTGGCCGGCCCCGCGACGGAAGTCATTCGCATCCGCATGGAGAGCTACGATCACAGCGTGCTCGACCAGAGTGCCGCCGAGATCGTCGATACCGCCAAGCGGACCGGAGCGACGGTGCATGGCCCCATTCCCCTGCCGACGCGGATCGAGCGGTACACGGTTCTTCGCGGTCCCCATATCGACAAGAAGAGCCGGCAACAGTTCGAGATCCGGACCCACAAGCGGCTGATCGACATCAAGGACTCGAATGCGAAAACCATCGAGGCCTTGAACAAGTTGAGCCTGCCCGCCGGGGTCGACATCAAGATCAAGACATCCACCTGATCCTGCGATCGGGCTGGATGAAGCCCCGCCACCTGGCTCGCTTGAGTAAGCGGGGGTGTCGGTTTGAAGGAGTTGTTGTTGAATGGCTGGGTTTCCGGCGGTGAGCTGGGGCTTGGCCGATTGAGATTCAAATCCGAGTCCGCTTCCGGGTGACCGTATGAATCGGAGGTGGGTCGGGTAAGGCGCGGCAC
>JBJHDE010000472.1:0-4690 GCA_050486385.1 Planctomycetales bacterium
GGATCGTGGGCCGCAACTACGCGGTGCTGGCCGCCATGTTTGGTGTGGTGGCCGACTACGACGGCGACATCCGCTGGAAGTCCGAGGCGGCCGCCCTTCGCGATGGCTGCGCCAAGGTGGCCGAGGCTTGCACCGAGGGCAGCGATGCGGCCTTCAAGTTGGCCAACGAACAGACCCAACTGTTGATCGACCTGCTCAACGCCTCGCGGTTGACGCTGCCGGCGGCTCCCAGCCAGCGGGATTGGGCCGAGGTCGCCGACATGCTGCAAGTCATGAAGCGGATGGGCACGGCCTCGAATCAGCGGCTCCAGCCGTGGTCGACGGACGAGGCCGAATTCACGGAGCACCAGTACGACGCCTTACTCGAGGCCTCGGTCCTGGCGACGCTGGCCCACATTATTCAGCATCCTTCCTATCTGGATGATGCCGAGTGGAAGAAGTTTGCCCAGGACCTGGAGAACGCCAGCAAGGAGGCCGCCCAGGGCGCCCAGCAAGGCGACCCCGTGACCTTCAAAGCCGGTGTCGACGCGGCCCTGAAGAGCTGCGAGGCCTGCCACGCCCAGTTCCGCTGATCAGCCGGACACACCTAACCGCGCAAGAAAAAAGCTTGCCAGCCTCGGTGTCCGAGACTGGCAAGCTCCCCTTCCCGTCCTCAGTGTCTGGGACGATCAGTCCCACCACCACTGGCCTTCGGCGAGTTCCAGCTTGATCGACTCGCGGGTCTCGGCCACTTGGCCTTCCTCATCGGCCAGCAGGTTGCTGGACTCCAAGGCCTGCCGCGGCTCGATCTCCACGCCGCCACCAATCGGCGTCATCAGGCGATTGCCCCGCCAAATGCTGTTGACCGCGCTCTCCACATGCTTGGGCGTGTTGTAACGCTCGACCGAGAACAACTGCTCGTTGGCAAACACCAGCGGCTGCCATTCGGCTTGACCGTAGTAGTCCTTTTGCTGCACGAACGCCGCGGCGATAGCCAAGTCGATCATGTTCCGCAGCTCGGCGTACACCGGGGTCCGCTCGGCCAGGGCCGTGTAGTTCTGCGTGAAGCTCTTCACGAACCGCTCGCTCGCCGGGTTCGAGGTCCCGGCAGCCGCCCGCTCGCCGGTGGCGGCGACCAGTTCGTCTTCGCTGACCAACTTGACCCCTTGGCCTTCCATCTTCATCCCGTGACCGTCTTCGGTTACCCGCACGCAGTTGTAATCCGGCGTGAAGAACCACCGCTGCATGGCATTCGCAGCCACCGCCGCCGGGTTGACCGCATCCACGTAGGTCGTCATCCGCACCCGCGGCTGCTCCAGGCCAATGCCAATCAGCTTCATCCGGTAGTCGGCTTCCACCAACACCTGGGCAAAGCGGGTGTTCGCCGGCACGCCCAACACGGTGACCGTCTGCAAGCCCAGGCTGTCCTTCAGCCCACGCACCAGGAATTGCGTGTCACGCGGAGTCGCGGTGCGACCCACCCGGGCCAAGAAAGTCTGCAAGCGGGCCAAGCCCTCTTGGGTGGGATCAATCGAGCAGCCGATCAGCGGGTTCTTGCGGTCGTTGGGGGGGAACGCCCGCAGGGCCGTGACCAGATCTTCCAGGTGGATCGTGGGTCGGCCGTTTTGCAGGCCCACCACGCGGCCGACCGGATCGGTGACCCAGCCTTGGGCCGGACCGGCCAGGACAATGTCCTTGCTCTCCGGATAGAAAAACACGTACTCGACCCGCTGCAGGCCGGCCAGGTACAGCATCTCGTCGCTGGGGTCTTGGCCGGCTTCGATGCGGGCTTCCAATGCCTTTTCCAGGCGATTCAGCGAGACCTTCCGCATTTCGCTGGGCTTGGCCACATCGGCCGCCAGGGCGCGCTGGGCGGCCATCACCCGCTCGCGCATCAGCATCCCGTTCTGATCGAGAACCGTGCGAATGTGCAGCGTGTTTTCGGCGTCGACATACACACCGGCAAATCCACCGCCTCCCTGCTGCTGTGCCCGCAGATCACCGACCCAGGTGGCAAACAGGCTGGCCATCAGCACGACGGCCCAGGGACGGAGCAACATTTTGATTTCCGAACGCATCAGCAGGGCACCTCGTAACTTGGAAGGGCGGACTGGCAGTGTCCTTAGTAACAGTAGCACCTCGGCCGTTGGCGTTGGCGACCGAGATCGCCAAAACTGTCCAAAACGCCCGTTGTCGCCAAAACCTAGGTCCGACTTGTCCGCTCGGCAAATGGGCTTGTGGGCCTGGCGAGGGCCCGGATGGGGTGGGGACTCGGTGGTTTCCGGAAGAATCGGCTTGAATGAATCAACCCGTTGAACCGAACCGGCCGCCCTCACCCGGCTCGCCCGACCGACGAAGGTTGGCCAACCGCTACGATCGTCGGGACCCATCCGCCGCAAGCGATCACTTGGCTTTCCGGGCCTCGCATCGAGAAAGCTTGCCCGCCTTGGCGTCTTGGGCACCCAGGCCCACCACCAATCGGTGGCATTCGGTGCGAATGGCAAACTCTGGGCAAACTGCCCGAAGCGCGCCGCACTTGTTAACAGGCTACTACCACCCAACGGCGGTTGCAAACCGAATGCCTACCCCTTCTGGCAGGGGAAACGCATCCTGTTGTCCGAAGAATCGACGCGAGGGGCGCGACGCGTTGAACTCGTTCAGGGCCACTCGGTCGAATGACAAACTCGACCAGCGCGCGGACCAACCGGCGCGGCCCACCCACTCGGGAAGAACGTCACAGTCGGAACTTGCGACCCGACGGTTAGGCGTCTTGGGCCGGCGATTCATCGGGGCTGGTGGCCGCGGCCTCGGAGGAGGCACTCCGCCGACGCCGCCGTCGCCGCCGACCGCCATGCGGGCCGGCCAACGACATGTCGATATCGTCCCCGAAGTAGACCTTCCGGGCGTCGGGATTCCGCAGCACATCGGCCGGGGCCCCATCGCACAGGACCTCGCCATCGCTGATGACGTAGCTGCGATCGGTGATCTGCAGGGTCTCGCGGACATTGTGGTCGGTGATCAGGATCGAGATGCCCGAGGCCTGCAAGTCGCGAACAATACCCTGGATGCTGGTCACCGTCACGGGGTCGATGCCCACGAAGGGCTCGTCCAGAAGAATGATCTTGGGATTGCTGACCAGGCAGCGGGCAATTTCCAACCGACGGCGTTCACCACCGGAAAGGTGATCGGCCCGCGAGGTTCGCAGCTTACTGATCTGGAATTGCTCGAGCAGCTCGTCGCATCGCAGGGTACGTTGCTTGGACGGCACGCCGATCATCTCCATCACGCCCAGCAGATTCTGCTCGACGGTGAGCTTACGGAACACGCTGGACTCCTGGGCCAGATAGCCCATGCCGCCATCGCGGGCCCGCCGGTACATGGGCCAATCGGTCACGTCGGTACCGGCCAGCAACACCCGGCCGGCATCGGGTTTGACCATGCCGCAGGTCATGCGAAAGCTGGTGGTTTTGCCGGCGCCGTTGGGCCCCAGCAAGCCGACAATCTCGCCGGTTTGCACCTGGAACGAGACACCCCGGACCACCTTGCGACGGCCGTAGATTTTGACCAGGCCCTCGACTTGCAACATGGTCGACATGCTGGCTCCTCCTTGAGCGCTCGTGACCCGGGCCGTCTGGCGACGGCGCGACTCGCCGGGTTCGGGGGCTACTCGATCCGCCCCATGCGGGTGAAATCGGGATAGAACGGAAAACGCAGGTTTCGGAAATTCGGCAGCGACAGGTGCCAGGGGGTCTCCCAGCCGTGCGGCCAATAAATGTACAGGGCCTTGCCAATCAACAACCGCCGTTCGACCGCGTACCGCCGCCAATAGCGACTGTCGGCACTGTTGGCACTGTTGTCGCCCAGCATGAAGAACTCGCCCTCGCCCAGCGGGAAATCGCGATAGCTGAGCCGATCATCTCGAAACTCGCTCCACAACTCGGGCGAAGCGTAGAATTCGGCCCAGGCCCTCAGAGCTTGCTCGCGGCTCCGCGTGAAGGCAGGGGTATAGTTCCAGCCTGCCTGCGCGCTACCGGAATCGCGAACGGCGAACGGATAGTGCAGGAAGTCGGTATCGCGCAAGGGAGCCGAAGCTTCATTGCGATAGCGATCGTCCGAGGTCACGGGCCCCGTATCGCCGCGGTTTTTGGTGGATCGGGTATCGATGTAGTGGATGTCGCGATGCACCGCCAAGTTGGACCAGGTGGCCCGCAAGCCCTTGCCACCGAAACGCACGGGTCGCAGGTCCTGCTCGTCGGGCACCGTATCGGGCCAGGGTTGGTAATCGGTGGACTTGTCGAAGTGGATCAGCCGCCCGTTGACCCAAACGAACACCTGGCTGTCGACATTGCTGACGCGGAGTTTCCAAGTGCCTGGGCGAGTGATCGGCGAGGGGGCTTTGCGAAGCGGCGAACCATCGGCCAGATCGAGCGTGGCCTCGCCCCGCCCGACCGGCAAGCGAAGCTCAAAGATGCGGCCACCCTTGACCAGGCGGACACCCAGTTCGGCGGCCGGATCGGTCAGCTCTTCGATGGCGACCGTGGCCTCGCCGACCAGATCGCCCACCCAGTGGGCGCCCACCTCGTTGACCGATGGCGGCAGCTTGACGTGTTTGACCTGGGCCGTGTTGTAGGCGCAAAAGTCGGTGATCAGCCGCCGCTTGGGTGGCGCCGGTTGACCGCCGGAACGAATGGCCTGCCAATCGTCCCACGTG
>JBJHDE010000473.1:0-3789 GCA_050486385.1 Planctomycetales bacterium
GGCCAAGCCGCCCCGGCTGGCGAGGCCTCGCCCTGGTGGGAGTATCGTCTGATTGGCGAACTGGTCGACGAACTGCTGCAGTCGGTCGACGAGGACGACCGAGCCTGGCTGCTGGAACCGCGACGGCTCAACCCTCGCGATCCGCGTTGGGGCCATGTCCAACGCATGTACCAGGCCCTGCGGGCGCCGCTGGATACCGCGCGGGAGATCGCCCATCAAACGGTGGACCCGGCCGACCAGGTGCCGCGTCGCACGCTCAAATACGCCCAGCAGGTCTGCCAGCTTTTGGCGGTCGATGCCGATTTGGCCCTCCGCCGGGGCGACGTATCCTCGGCCCTGGCCAGCGTGCTGGCCATGCACGGCATCAGCCGCCAGCTCCTGGCGGGGCCCGAGTTGGAACGCCAGTACCTGGGGGCCACCACCCACATTGAGCCCTGCGACTTCGTGGTCGATTGGCTGGCCGTACGAGCCGACGACCTGACCGACGCCGACCTCCGCCGGCTGGCACTCAGCCTGCAACAGGCGGTGCCGGCCAATGCCCAAACGCTGGCGGATGCCTGCCGCCGCGAGTTCGCCCAGGCCGTAGAGGCCATCTACGCGCCGACTCCCGCGATCCTCAGCCGCCCGGTGCTAGCGGCCATCGACGGCGAGCCGCTGATGAACGATTACCATCTCGAACGCTGGCAGCGGGCCCTGGCCCATCGCCACGGCGATTGGTTGTTCGCCAATCGGGCGACCATCCAGAGGCGCTTCGAGCACCGCCTGGCGCAACTGGTGGCCGCCTACCAACTGCCGCCCAAGCAACGCCCCATCGACTGGATAATTGGCCACGATCCCGGCGAGGTCGAAGATCTGGACCTCCCGCATCGAACCAACCTCTGGCCCCCGGTGCCCGACCCGGGCGATCACCTGATTACCGCGATGCTGGCCGAGTGGGAAGACGCCGTGCTGGCCCAAGAGCGTCGCCTGCTGGCGGCCGACACCGCCCGCTTGGCCCTGGCACTGGAGATCTACCGCCGAGCCCATGGTTCCTGGCCGCCGAATTTGCAGGCCCTGGTGCCTGAGCATCTGGTTCAGGTGCCGGTGTGTCCCTTCAGTGGCGAATCCTGGCGGATGCGACTCGTGAAAGGGCGGCCATGGGTTTACAGTCTGGGATTCGATGGGCACGATCACGGTGGCCTGCAACTGGGGGCCTCGCCCACACAGCAACCGTGGCGAACCGCTTGGCGGAAAGTCCATGCTGCGGGCGAGCCCGAGCCTGGCGACTGGGTGGTGTATCCCCGTCCCGATGGCCGTCGCGTGGCTTGGCGGACCGACCCCTGAGTGGGCAGCCGCCAGCCTTCCCTGGTCCTGTCCTCTCGGCGGTCTACGATGTCTTCCGCACTTGGCCCTGGGCAAGCGGCCACCCTGGCGTGCCTGTTGGATTTGGCCGCTCCCAAGCCGGGCAATGTCCATCGCGGGGCCGATTTCGAAGACGTGGGCTTCGCCCAGTTCGCCACCTCGGCCGTGGCCCTGGCTGGCCCCATCGACGCCGCCGCCAGCGGGGCGTTGGGACTTGGACAGGCGGTCGAAGCCGCCGTGGCCGCCAGTCGGGCTTGGACCGGCACCAACACCCACCTGGGAACCATCCTGCTGCTGGTTCCCCTGGCCATGGCCCCGCGGGATAAGCCCTGGTCGGCTGGCTTGAGCGCGGTGTTGGCATCGCTCACGCCGGAGGACAGCCAGGCCGTGTACCGTGCCATCCGCACAGCGGAACCCGGTGGCCTGGGCCAGGTTGAGCAAGCCGATCTCGCCGGGCCGGCCCCCGAACGGTTGCTCGACGCGATGCGGCTGGCCGAGGATCGCGATGCCATCGCCCGCCAGTACACCCACGGCTTTGCCGACGTGTTGGGGCCCCTGCGGGATTCGCTCATCGCGGCCCTCGAGGCCTGCGGACGGTTGACCGAGGCCGTGGTGGTGGCCCATGTCGAGCAGCTCGCCCGCCAGCCCGATTCGTTGATCGCCCGGAAGTGCGGTTCCGCGGTGGCGGCCGAGGCCCAGGCCCGTGCCACAGCGGTGGTTCAGGCGGGAGCCCCCACCGAGGGCCTCTGGTGGCAAGCGGCCAGCGATTTGGATTTCTGGTTGCGGAGCGATGGCCATCGCCGCAACCCGGGCACCACGGCCGACTTGGTGACCGCCGCGGTATTCGCCTTGCTCCGGGAAGGCACACTGGATGCTGAGCGGGTCCGCCAAGCGCTTTGACGATCCTCCGGTCCGGCCTCAAGACGTGGGGCCGCTCACTCGGGCGTGGTTGCCGGAACCAGCCGCTGGAAGGCGCCCTTGGCGTGTTCGATCAGATCGTCGTAGTTGACGTCGTCGAAATCTTCGCCCAGCAGTTCGATGTCGTAGTCGCCCCGGTAGCCCGCCCGGGCCAGGCCGCACATCAACTCCGACAGCGGAACGATGCCCTCGCCCAACGGGCAGCGATTGGCCTCGCGGGTGGGTTCGGCCCGGGTGTCACCAAGCTGCACCAGGAAGATGCGGTCGGCACAGCCGTTGACGCGAGCCAAGATCTCGGAATCCAGCCCCAGGTGATAGGTATCGAACACCAAACCCACCAGCGGGCTGCCGAGTTCTTCGACCAGGACGAAGGCTTCGTCCAGGTTCGTCAGCAGGGTCCAGTCCACCGCGCAGGCCGGGTGCATGGGTTCCAGGGCCAACCGCACATCGTGCTCTTCGGCGTGGACAATCAGTTGATCCAAGGCTTTGCGGACCAACCGCTTGGCATGATTGTGGGTGTGTCCGCCTCGCGGGCCGGTGTGGACCACCAGCACGGGCGCCCGCAGGTGGCCGGCCAGGCGAATCGCATCGATGGCGTCGTCGATGCTTTCCTTGTGGGTCCGGCCATCGAAGCCGGTGAACCCCCCAGCCCATTGCAGATGCGAGACCGCCAACCCGCTGTCGCGGAGCAATTCGAGGGCCTTCTCCTCGCCGTAATCGCTCAGTTTCTGCCGCCACAGGCCAATCGCCGGCACCCCGGCTCGGACATAGCGCGTGACGTCCTCTTCAAAGTTCCAGCGATAGGTGGTGACTTCGTTGATCGACAAGCGTCTCATCTGGACTCTGTCCCCACATGTCGAGTCAGCGATCGCGTCCCCACCGGCCCCACGCTGGGCGGCGGGCCGACAATCTCGGCCATTGCCCGCAAACTGTCAACCCAAAGCTCTCGGCACCCACCGCCACACTGGTGGGTTGCGGCTCGGGCGCCATCCACCCAAGGCAGGAGAATCACCCCATCGTTTAGGAGTCATCGCCCCGCCCCGAGCACGAATAGGTTAGCGTTCGGCACGGCCGGGCGTCGAACTTTGCCCAATTTGCCTGAATCCCTGCAACCGGTGTCGACCCATGCTATGTTGAGAGAGTCGCCCCCTCGCGAGTCCACGCTCATTGCCGGGAAATGTGCCATGGCCCGTTCGTCCACCAATTCGACAGCCCTGAGTGCGGGCCTGGGAACGATTGTGCTGTTGGCCGTGCTGGGTTGCACCCGCGAGCCGCAGCCCACGGCGGTCTCCAGTGTTCCGGCCGCCCGCTGGACCGATGACGAACTGCTTGAGCGGTTGGATCGGGTGTTGGAAGCCACACGGCGGCGGCACATGGCGGCAGATACCCACGCGGCCTGGCAAGTGATGCACGGTGCGCTGGTGTACGGCTGGGACCTGATCATCCTGGATCCCGACGGCCAGGAGGTCTCGGCCTTGGAGTACCTGTTTGCCGGCGGCGGCATGCAGGGTTGGAACCTGCGACCCGGCG
>JBJHDE010000473.1:3799-4677 GCA_050486385.1 Planctomycetales bacterium
GCCGAGGTGCTGGAGAGCGGCTCGAAGGCCGGCCAAGGCCACGAGCACCAGTGGCTGGGCTACCTGTCGCTCTCGCCAGCCGAGCTGCCGCCCGACACCGAGCTGATTGTGGCCGGGCGGACGTTCACCATCGCCGACATGATCACCCAGACCCAGTGGGAATGCCGCAACGGGATGGAGGCCAGTTGGACCCTGATGGCCCTGAGCGCGTACTTGCCAATTGACGCCCAGTGGCAGGCCCGCACCGGCGAGACCTGGACCTTGGAACGGCTGATCGCCATGGAGTGTGCCCAGGACATTCCGCAGAGCGCCTGTGGTGGGACGCATCGGTTGACGAGCATCGCCGCGGCCCTGAATCGCTATCTGGCGGAAGATCGGCCTTTGCAAGGTGGCTGGCAGACCGCCGACGAGACGGTCCAGCGGTATGTGGCCCTGGCTCGTGAGTACCAACAGAGGAACGGGGCGTTTTCCACCAGTTACTTCATTCGGCCGGCGATGAACCCCGATGCGCAAACCCTACTGGGCACGACCGGTCACACCTTGGAGTTTTTGGCCTACGCCTTGAACGAGGACGAGATTCGCGAACCTTGGGTCCGCCGCAGCGTCGAGTTTCTGGTCGAGATGTTTGAGAAAACCGAGCGGATCGACCTCGAATGCGGCGCCCTCTACCACGCCGCCGCCGGCCTCTCCGTCTACCGGCGGCGGGTTTTTGGTCCACTTAGCTTTCCGTTGGTCGAGCGGTGAGACGCGGTGGCGGCTCGCCAGGTCCCGAACGCTCACGCGCTGGCCGCTCAAGCTCCAGCCGATAGAGCCGCACATCGATGTCGGAATGGAAGAAAGCCCGTCTCGCTTTGACCGAAAAGCTGGACACGGCCTTC
>JBJHDE010000474.1:0-1798 GCA_050486385.1 Planctomycetales bacterium
GGCACTGGTGGCTTGTCCACCAGTGTGTGGTTGCGTCAGCCCCTTTCTCCGGAGTTGAGCCCGTTTGAGGGCGTTCGCGGGGATCGGTCTGGGCGGCGGCTGGGCTTGCAATCATCGAGAAGCTCGCGAACTCGGTCGGGTGACAGCGGTGGCTGATCCACCAGGGGATGGCGACGCGGACGTTTATCCGAGGGCGGGTGTTTGGCGAAGGATCCTGCTAAAAGTCGTAGTTCACGGGCGCGCCGCTGTTGCGAATGGAGAACCGCTGGTAGGTGCCCAGCAGGTCGGGCTGGTAGTTGTTGACCTGATTGCGGTTGCCGAGCTGGTTGTCGTTGAGTCCGCCGTTGGCGAAGTCGATCTCGTCGTTAATAAACGTCACGCGGCCATCGCAAAAGGCGAAGAAGCCGCCGCCGGTGTGTGGGCTGGAGAAACCTTCCACGCAGGAGGAACTATGGTGGCCGGTCTCGTCGCCATTGAGCGGCCAACTTGAACGGCCCCGCACAAAGTACGAGCCCCACATATCTGGACCTGGCGGGTTGCGCGAACCGCACCACGCGCCGGCCCAGCAGCGGCTGTCGCGCTCGCCCAGCAAGAAGGTATTGCTCATGCCGTCGGTGATGTGCTTGTCGTTGATCCGCGAGTTGCCAAACAGCACGCCATTGTGCGGAAAGTCCCAGCCGCTATCAAACATGCCGGTATTGCCCATGTAGTTGCTGGTGGCCGGTCGCCATTCGTTGTTATTGACCCGCGAGTTAAAATGCCGCCGCCCGGTGAGCAAGCTGTCGTGGACGTCGCTGGGGCAGCGAAAGATGGGCAGCACTGTTTGCGGAAAGTGCCGGGTCGAGGTGTCGGCGATCACATCCCGCAGGGTCCGACGACCACCGCCCATCTGGTCCCACAGGACCTGCTGCTCCAGGTAAGGCAACGCCATCGCCGGCCAACCCCATTGCGGAAAATTGTTCATGGCTTCGCGATTGTTGATGTCGCCCAGCAGCCAGCCCGGCGGAAAGTTCTTGTGCGTGGTCATGTAGTTGTTGAGCGCCAACGCCACCTCGCGAAGTTGGCTCTGGCATTGGGCCCGCCGGGCGGTCTCGCGGACCCGATTGACCGCCGGCAATAGCAGGCCAATTAAGATGCCAATGATGGTCACAACCACCAGCAACTCAATCAGGGTGAAGCCGGCGGAAGCCGGTCGAATGCTGCGGGGCATGGGCTGGGATCTCCCCAAAAGGTTGCCGGCTCGGGCCGGCGAAGGGTCGCGGCGGCAAACACACAGGTCTGGCTTTGCGGCTTGACCCCAAGGTGCCATCTCCCGCCAGGGAGACGGCATCAGGGGCATCACCGTCAAATGACCCAGGCCATCCAAGCACGGGTGAATCCGATTGTGCGTCCCACGCGCCCAACCGTCGCACCTGCAAATAGGGTACGTGATCCCTCGATCGCTTGCAATTCCGGAGCCGGTGAGGAATCATAAACGGGTTGCCGGTCCCCCTGTCCCATCGCGAGCCCGCATGGCCACCGAAAGCTTCGATCCGTATCGCAAATGGTTGGGCGTTCGCGATTCCGAGCGGCCGCCGAACCATTACAGCCTGTTGGGCCTCGAACTCTTCGAGGGCGACCCCGAGGTGATCCAGAACGCGGCCGACGCCCGCATGGGTCACGTGCGGACGTTCTCCAGCGGTCCGTTTGGTCCGGTGTCGCAGCAGATTCTCAACGAATTGGCCACCGCCAAGTTGTGCTTACTCAAGCCCGAACAGAAACAGGCCTACGACGACAAGCTGCGGGCGCAAGCCGCGGA
>JBJHDE010000474.1:1808-4669 GCA_050486385.1 Planctomycetales bacterium
CTCCGGTGACCCCTGCTCCACCACCCCAAGCCCCCGTTCCTCCGCCACTGGCCGCTCCGATGCCGGTGGCCCCGATGGCACAATCGCCATTGGCTCAATCCCCGGGATTCCCGGATCCGGGGCGATCGCCGGGTCTGGAACTCAGCGACTCGCCCAGCGTGGGCGTTGGGGGTGGGCGACGGCGATCGCGGAGCAATCCGCTGCCGGTGGTGTTGGCGGTCGTGGGCGGTTTGGGTGGCCTGGGGCTGATCCTGGTGCTGGCGATGAGCGGTTCGGGCCCCGCTCCGACGCCGCCGACCCAAGGAACATCGCCCGACCGGCAGCAAACCGCGGTGCCTTCCACGCCCCGCGATCCGGTCGAGCGGCCCAGGCGACCTCGGCCCCGCCCGATGCCGACTCCGCCGATCGAGCCCGATGGGCCCTCGATGCCGGCTCCGCCGGAACCCTCGGAGACGGCGCTTTATCCTTGGCCCGGGCAATTCGTTGGCGGTCAGCCCAGCGGCACGCCCGACGAGCGGCAAGTTCGGGCGATTCGCGTCAGCGATTCGGCCGGGGTGGTGGCCGCCAGCTTTGGTCCGTTGCCTGGCGAGGCCCTGGCGGTTTGCTGGGACGGCCAGGTGGCCTGGTACAACCTGGATTCCGGCGAAGAGCTGTTTCGGTATGACAACGATCTTCGCGCAGTGGCCGCGGCGGCGTTCAGTCCCGATGGCTCGCGGTTGGCCATCGGCCGAGCCGACGGGACCGTGCAACTTTACGATGTGGCGTTCGATGGCCTGGAGCTGCTGGCCGACTGGTTCCCTCAGCCCAGCATCGTGTCCAGCGTGTGGGTCGGCAATGCCGAGCCCCGGGTGTGGACCGCCAACGAAGACAACCTGCTGCTGATGCTGACGCCCGACAACCGCGAACCGGTGCTCGAACACCAGTTGCGGCGGGGGCGTGTTGCCCGGGCGATGGCCGCTTCACCGCGAGCCCGCGGGTTGGCCCTGGGCACGGCCGATCGTGTGCGATGGCTGGAACTGGGTCGCGGATCGATGGAGGATCGCCCGTGGTTGCGGGAATCGCCGCGGAGCCTGGCCTTCGATCCGAGCGGGCAACACCTGGCCGTGGGCGGTCAGGATGGCACGTTGTGGGTGCTGCGCGTGGGCGAAGAGCAGCCCGTGGCGACCCTGACGGGTGCCGGCGATGCGATCACCGCCGTGCGTTACTTGCCGCAAGGAAACCGCGTGCTCACCGGATGTGGCGGACGTTATGAGCCGCCCGAGGGCTGGGTGGCCGCTCGCGAGAGTCTGGTGCGATTGTGGGATGTCGAGCGAGGCGAGGCGATCGCTGAGTTCCGCGGCCATGCCGAGGCGGTCACTTCGCTGGATGTGTGGAGCGACGGCCGCCGGGCGCTTTCCAGCAGCATCGACGGCACGATTCGGGTCTGGGATCTGAGTCCCTACAGCGACCCGGCGACGGGGCCTGCCGAGACGCCCAGCCCGAGCCCATCGCCTGGCCAAACGCCGGGGTCCGAGCGGCGGCTGGGCACGAGCACGCCCCCCACGGTGCTGGCGGTGATTCGGCCGTTGGATCCCACGGCCCTGGGAGCCTCGATCGAGGTGCTGCCCGAGACCAGCGACTCAACCGAGACGGTCAGCGTGCCCGATTACCCGGGGCCCGCGGCCGAGTGGCTCGAGGGCTTTGCCGACCAGCGGCAGCCGTTGCCGCTGATGACCGAGGAGGACGTCGCCTCGTTTGATCGCGAGTTCGGCGAACGGGTCCGCGAGGCCAATCGCGACGCCTACAGCGACCTGGCTCGCGAGCTGCTCGATGCCGCCAAGATCGTGGAAGACGGTCGGCCCTCGCTGGCACGGTACCTGGCGCTGCGGGCCTTTGCACTGGCCGCCCTCGCCGGTCGGCAGGGCGAAGTCGGCCTGGCCCGGCAGGCCTACGACCTGTTCAATCGCACCAGCAAATCCGCCGAGCCCGACCAGCGGTTGGCCGTGGCCCTGGCCCGAATCAAAATGATCGAACGTCTGCAAATCCTGCTCCGTAGAACGGACCCAGGCGGTGCCGGTAGCCTGGATCGGCCCTGGGTCGAGACCATGCTGGATGCCGCCGAGCAGCTCGCCCGCTACGCCTATTTCGATCGTGCCCGGGTGTTGGCCAGCAGTGCCCAGTTGGGTCGGACGGTGAGTCAATTGACCATCGCGGCGCTCAAGCAGCGGCATGATGAGCTTCGTCAAGCAATTTTGCAGAAGCTTGACGAGCGGAATCGGTTTACCGAGGCCCTGATGGCTTTTGACGAGGAATCCAACGCCGAAGCCGCGACCCAGTTGGCGGCGATCGTCGTCGGCCGACTGGGCAATCTGCAAGCAGCGGTCAAGCTGCTGGAGCTTTCCAGCGATCCTCGGCATCGGCAGGTGGTGGCGTTTGTTCGTCAATCCCAGCAGGAGCCCCAAGCGCTGCTGGCCCTGGCCGAGGCGTTTGCCGGTCTGGCCGAAGCCCAAGAGGGCGCAAGCGCCACGGGGTTTTGGCTGATTGCCGGCAACGCCGCCGCCCGCTACCTGGCCGAGGTCAATCCGTCGGCCGAGAGTGAAGAGCGGGTCCAGGCCGAGGGGATTCGCAACACGGCGCAGACCCGTTTCGAGGCCGCTCCGGCGTTGGTCGGGCAGTAGAGATTGCGTAGGGACACGGTAATCACTGGACCCGGTTGTGCTTCTGCCGGAGTCACCAGAATGTCCGCGACTCACCCCGCCCTGATGGTCATTGGTGTTCCATTGGCGATGAATAATCAGCCGGAACGCGTTAGCGTCCGGTTTTTGACAAGTGGCCAGGCCGGGGGTGGTAGGCAAGAACACCGGGCAAACGCCCGAGGGCTG
>JBJHDE010000475.1:0-4644 GCA_050486385.1 Planctomycetales bacterium
GCCGCCCTGGCCCGAGGAATCGGCCGCGGTGGTGCCGCTGACTTCGTCGAAGCTCCAGTAAGCGACCAGTCCTTCACGGAACTCGGTCGATTCATCGGTACCGATGACGGCGCCACTCACGGTGGTGACCGTCACCGAGATGGTGTAGTCGCCGTTGTCGGCGTAGACATACTCGACCGTGCCGTCTTGCAGGGTGCCGCTGGCCAGGTCGGCGGCGGTCACGATCTGCACGCCGTTGCCATCGCCCCAGTCGATGCTCCAGAAGGCGATCTCGTCGGGTTGGCCGATGCCGTCGTCGACCGAGACTGCCAAAATGAACGGCGGCTCGCCTTCGTTGAAGTCCGCGCCCGCCCCCACCTCGACGGTGAGTGACGGCAGGACGTTGGTGACTTCCACGGTGATCAGCCGCGTGGCCACGCTGCCGGCCCCGTTGTCGAACTGGACTTCGACCTCGTAGAAGTTGTCGCCGCTGGCACTCAGTGGGGTCTCGAAGTCCGGTGGGGCGTTGAAGCTCAGCGCCCCAGTCTCGGGATCGATCGTGAACAGACCATCATCGGCCCCGTTGCCCGTGATCGAGAAACTCGGCTCGTTGTAGGTCAACGACAATTGCGGGGCGTTGTCGCCGCTGCCGCTTTCCTTGGAGTGGAAGATCAGATTGTTGGCCCCGACCGTGTCGAGCCGCTGCAGCAGGAACGAGACCTGGCCGTTGGTATCGGTGTTGAGGAAGTCGACCAGTTCCTGGCTGGCGAACACGATCGGCACGCCCGTCTGACCATCTTCCACGATGAAGGTGCCCAGGAACACCACTTCGTTGAGGTTGACGTCGTTGCCCGAGTCGTTGCCGGGGGCGTTTGCCCAGGTGATGGAGTCTTCCTGCCAGGTGTCGAACTCTTGCAGGATGCCGTAGACGGCCACCTCCTGCGTGGCATTCGAGAGGGAGGCCACGAACGTCAGCGAGGCATCCTCCAGGTTGCCGCCGGCATTCAGGCCAATATCGAAGCGAACATAGCCCTTCCGCACCAGCCCACCGGCCCCCTTGACGACAATCTCGTTGCTACCGCCAAAGTTGGTCTCGGGATTGATGTCTCTGATAAAGCTATCGGCCCCCGCGCCATCGGCGGTGGTCACCACCTGGGTCTGGGCTTCCAGCAACTGATCGACGGTGACGGTCATCACCTCGGTGCTGCCTTCGGTGACCGTGACATAGTCGGGCGAGGTGATGAGTTGCTCGACCGTGATCGTCATCGTCTGCGTGCCAAACCCCAGGCTGCCACGATCGACCTGAACAATCACCTCGTAGGTATTGTCACTTGCTGCATTGTATTGCGGCGGGTCAATGAAGCTGAGTCGCCCGCTCTCGGCATCAATCTGGAACAATGCGGCATCGTCGCCGCCCGCAATGGAGAAGGTCGGCACCGTCGTCTGCACCGCCAACGTGGGCGGGGCGAGCGTGGGGTGCTCCTTGGAGGCAAACCGCAGATTCGGCGTCCCGTTGGACATCTCCAGGTTGCGGAGGGCCAGGGTGATCAGCCCATCAGTGCTGGAATTGATGACGTCCAGCAAAGCCGCACTCGAGAGGGTCACGGTGGTGCCCTCGGGCGTGGTGCCCACGTCGATGATGCCGATCAACGTCAACGCCCCAAAATCCAGGTTGTTGCCGGAGGCATTGAACGGGGCATTGTTCCAGGTCAACGTCATCTCGTCGATGATCGAGCCATCCGGGAGCGCCCAGACCTCAACCCGGAAGTCGTCCCCGGCACCACTCGTGTTCTGCATGATCGTCAGTTCAAGCGTCGCCATATCGACGGTGCGGTCGATCTGGCTGATATCGAACTGCAGGTAGCCTTTGCGAATATTGGCCCCGCCGGCGCCGCCGGTGCCTTTGATCAGGACGTCGTTCAGGCCGCCAAAATTCTCACCGGGCTCGCCTTGACGAATAAAGGTATCGCCGCCGTTGCCCTCGGCGGTGGTGATGTTCCATGTCTCGACGACAAACTCGTTGACGCCTGACTGAGTTTGACCGAGGTAAGTGACAAAGCCCAGGTCGGCGGTGCCCTCGGGGACCGAGACCTCGCCAGGCGAGGTGATCAGCTTCTCGACGGTCACTTGGATGAGTTGCGTGCTCTGGCCGCCGGTCAGGCTGGTGGCCTGGATCTCGACTTCGTAGACGTTGCTTTCGCCCTCGACGTAGGGCGGCGGGTCGATGAATCGCAAGCTGTTGTCAGGTCCAATTTCGAACAGAGCGGCATCGGCCCCGCCGATGATCGTGACCGAGGGACTCTGCGAGATGGTCAACCGGGGCGGTGGCAGCGTGGGGTGCTCTTTACTGGCAAATCTCAGATTCGGAGACCCATTGGTCTCGAGGTTCCGCAGGACCAGGGTGATCACACCATTGGTGCTGGAGGCGATAAGATCGGCCAGAACCTCGCTGGTCAGCGTGACGGTGGTTCCCGTCGGGGTCGTCCCAATCGGAATGAGTCCGATGTAAGTGAGATTCGCCGTATCCAGATTGTTGTTGGCGCCATTGAACGGCGCGGTGGCCCAGGTCAGCGTCATCTCGTCGATAACGTCCTGGCCATCGGGAAGCGCCCAGACCTCAATGCGGAAGTCGTGCGAAGCGGTGCTATTGTTGTCCGAGATCGTCAGTTCGAGCGTCGCCAGGTCCGCGGATTGGTCGAACTGGCTAATGTCAATCTGAATATAGCCCTTGCGCTGCGTGCCCCCACTGGCGCCCTTGACGAAGATGTGCGGCTCGTCTCCAAAATTCTCGTCGGCAAAAGTGTCGCTACCCGTGCCCTGACGAACGTAGGTGTCGCCGCCATTGCCAAAAGCTGTGGTCACGCTGGAGCTGACAGTCGCCTCATCCAGCAGTGTGATCTGCCCAGCCGTCGCGACACCTTCGACAATCGTGAACTCGTCGGGCGAGGTGATCAGGCTGGCGACGGTGACGGTGATCAGTTGCTGATCGGTGCCGCCCGAGGCGGAGTTGACCTGGACCAGCACCTCGTAGGTGTTGTCGCCGTTGGGATCAAACGCTGGCGGGTCGATAAAGCTGAGGTGCCCTGTCGAGGCGTCGATGGTGAACAGCGTGCTGTCGCTGCCACCGATGATCGAGAAGGCCGGCGCGTAAGTCAGGGTCAACTGCGGCGGATCGAGGGTGGCGTGTTCCTTGCTGGCGAACTCGAAGTTGTCGCCGGTGTTATCACCAAAGGCCCGAAACACCAGGGTCGCGTAGGCGTCGGGCTGGCTGTTGAGGAAGGCCACCAGTTCGGGCGAACTGAAACCCAGCTTGTCGCCCACGACATTGGTGTTCGAGACGATGAACGATCCCAAGAACACCACATCATCGTTGAACTCGTTCCCGGCGGTATTGCCAGGGGCATTGTTCCAGGTGAGCCCCAGCTCGTCCCAGTCCTGCCCCGGCACATCGGCCGCCAAACCGTACACCTCCATGGTGAAGGTTTGGTTGGGAACGCCGGTGCTGCCAAACTCCCAGCGGCTGATCGTGAACTCGAACTCGGCCTCGGTGATCAGCGGGCCCGAGGTGGGCAAATCGAACCGGAGCCAGGTTTTGCGGGTGGTGTCACTATCGCCGCCCTTGGTCCGCAGACGGTCCTCGTCGCCGAAATTGCTGTTCTCGTTCGCCGCCCCCTGCCGCACGTAGCTATCGGCCCCGTTGCCATCGGCGGTGGTCACGATCGTGGTCTGTCCAGCGTCATCGTCGATGGTCACCTGCACGACACTGGTCTGGTTCTCGGGCACCGTGACCGCGTCGGGCGAGGTGATCGTCGGTGGAGTGGTCGGGGCATTGACCAGCACGGTGGCCGTGCCGGTCAGGCCCCCGGCGCCCAAAGCTGCCGCTTGGGTAATCTGCACCCCAATATTGTTGTACTCCATCGTTCCGCCGGCTTCGCTGAACTGGTAGATGCGAATCTCGACGGGATCGGTGAGATTTTGGAACTCCGGGTCATTGAAGTCGATCATATACGTGCGGAAGATCGGCCGCTGGTCAAGCACCTCCGTCGAGAACACGGCAGTGCTGGGGTCCGTGAAGCCGCCGATGCTGGTCATCACCGCGAAACTGCGGGGCGTTCCCTCTCCGCCGCGGGCGACGTCAAGCATCATGCGATACAGGTCGAACGGTTCACCATCCGCGGAGCCGACGGTAAAGCTGAAGTAGTCTTCGGCGGCAATGGCCGCGGCGAGTGTCGACGTATTCGCGCTCCCGAGTCGCAGCCATGGCAACGTCGCCGCGGGATAAGCGCTGTTGAAAAACTCGAAGGTGGGCCCGGGGCCCTCGGTGATGTCCGAGACCTGGATTCCCCCGGAAATCTGGGGGCTGTACGAATCGCCCGAAAACGTAAACAGGCCCGAGGAGACTTCGAGCGGCAAGGGAGTCCGAGCTACGGTGGCGTTGAGACGAATATCGTCGTACTCCATCGATTCACCGCCCGATGGGGTGAACTGATAGATGCGAATCTCGAAGGCCTCGGTCAACTCTTGAAACCGCGCGTCGGACAGGTCGATGGTGTACGCGCTCCAGTTGGGACGTTGGGTCGCCACCTGCTGGACATGGACCACATCGTCGACGGATTCGAAGCCGTCGATGCTGGTGAAGATGGCGAAGCTACGGTTGACGCTGCC
>JBJHDE010000476.1:0-4644 GCA_050486385.1 Planctomycetales bacterium
ATTCCAAGGGCCGTGATGATTGCTGTCGCCTTGCGCGGCCAAGCGGGGTAAGCGGCGATGGCCAGCAGGACGAGAGAGGCCAATCCGCGAACCATCGCACGGTCGCCGGCGGCATGGAACTTGGCCAGCAAGAACAGGGGGCCAGAAAGGACACTTCTCGGAGGCAGTGCGAAAACGATAGCGGCAATGATCGCGACCAGACAGGTCCACCACATCAAGGTTCGCAGGCTGAATTGCCAAGACGCCTTCTTCTTCGAGGCCGGATCGTTGCTTACGGATTCTTGGGGCATGGGTGACCCTCCCTGATCAACTCCGTGGCTCGGCTGCCGCAACTCAAGGTGACCTGTTCCCCGAAATCCATGGCAAAGTAGCCACCAAATCGGGTTGAGCCGTCAACATAGACGGCATCTTCGAACGTTGGCAGGCATCCGTCCTCTTTTCCTCCGCGCCTCCGTGCCTCCGTGTGAGCCAACTCGCTCTCGAACGCCAAGTGGCCGCCACGCTGCTTTTGCTGGCTTTTCTGTTTCACGCGGCCAGGCGGAGGCGCGGAAGACGAGGGCACGTCGACATTGCCTAGGCAAACGTCAAACAACCTTTTAGCTTGGCTGCCAATCGTACCGGCAATCGACCCCCGAACCGGAAAGACACCCGTGGCCGCAGTGGCGTTGTTTGACCGTATCCGCATTGTCCTGGTCGAACCCGAGTACGGCGGCAACGTCGGTAGCGCGGCTCGGGCGCTCAAGACCATGGGCCTGAGTCAGCTTGTGCTGGTCCGCCCGGGCTGCGATCCCCGCGGCAAAGACGCCCGGCGGCTGGCCCACAATGCCGAGGAGCTGTTGGACGCCGCGACCGTGGCCGATTCGCTGAGCGAGGCCCTGGCCGGCTGCACCCTGGTGGTGGGCACCAGCAACCGTCGCCGCCGTGACGGGCGGCCCGTTCTGTTGCCCGAAGTCGCCGCGGGCCAATTGGTTGAGCAAGCCGCCAGTGGGCCGGTGGCCTTGGTGTTTGGTCGCGAATCGGCCGGTCTGACCAGCGAAGAACTCGCCCGCTGCGGCGAGGTCTCGGCCGTTCCGGCGGCCGTCGCGGTTCCCTCGTTGAATCTGGCCCAGGCCGTGATGGTCTATGCAGCGGCGATCCATCGTGCCGGGCTGGAGCAGGTCGCCCCCCCAGACGGAAGCACTGGCGAACCGCTCGCCGAGGCCCTGGCCCGACACGACGAGCTGGACACTTTGGTCGAGCACCTGGGGCAGACCCTCACTCGGTTGGGGCTGCGACCGGCCGTCTCGATGGACAAGCTGCTCGACAAGGCCCGACGGATGCTGGCCCGGGGACGCTTTGCCCACCGCGACGTGGCCCTGATCCACAAGCTGTTGGAAGCCGCCGACCGCTACGTCCGCGATCACCCCTCGGACGACTAGGCTGTTTTGGGGCGTCTGGGGGAAGCGGGCGGCAATCCGCATGGCGGGCCCCTGCCGCTGCGACCAACCGGCGAGTCGGCCGGTGCGTTGAACCCATTCGGCCCGTCGGCTAGGGTGTGGGGCGTGCGGTTTCCCGTGTGTTGCCCCGATTGGTTGATCAGAATCGTGACGAGTTCAGGCGTGTTGATTCCGGTGTGCCGCGGCGTGCGGGGGGCCACGACGGTGGACTCCGACGATCGGGACGAGATCCTCAAAGCCACCCGGCAACTGCTGGCCCTGGTGATTCGGCTCAATGGCATCGAGAGCCGCGACGTGGGCAGCGCCATCTTCACGACCACGCCCGACCTGACGGCCGAGTTTCCCGCCCTGGCCGCGCGTCAGCTCGGCTGGCTGAACGTGGCCTTGCTGTGTACCCACGAGATCAGCGTCCCGGGCTCGTTGCCGCGGTGCATTCGGGTGTTGATTCATTGGAACACGACCAAGCCGCCCGAAGACATTCGGCACGTTTACATCCGCGAGGCCCAGCGTCTGCGTCCCGATCACACCGACCTGCCGCCGGTCGACTGGGACGAGTTGGAAGGCTGGATCCAGCAGCAACTCGGCCGCTGCGCCGCGGAGTGAATCGACCCGCCAGCCGATCGCGCCCCGGCAGCGTGCGCCGACTTGACTCGCCGGGGGGCGCTGCTCCGCCCATCGCAAACGCTCCCAACGCCCGGGGTACAGTGATTGGGGGTGGCAGCCCGATCACCAGGGAGTAACATAACTCTGGGGGGGTGGCGCGGTCTCCCATCCCGTCGCCCTCGGGCGTCACGCGTTGGCCCGATCGACCGCCCCCGCTTGCAGCCGACTCCCCAAGCACCCTCCGCCTCGGTCGTGCTTCCGGGGTCGAGCGACCGACGAGCGACAATCCCTACACTGACTGAAGGCCGGTCCCATGACTCTTCGATTGGTTTGTCTGGTTGCCCTGGTGATCGCCGTCTCGGCAACCGACGTTTGTGCCCAGCGGCAATTCAATTTCGATGATTATCGCAGTTCCGTCAATGTGACTGAAGCTCAAGAGGCCGCCCTCAAGGAGATTGACGCGCACTTTCAAGAGAAGATCCGCAAATTGGATGAGGGATCGGACATGATCCAGCTCACGCTACGGCGCCTGGCCGTCGAGCGCTCGAAAGCGCTCGAAGCCGAGCTTACGCCAGAACAACGGAAGTCTTTGAATGAAAAGCGCAAGGCGAAAATCCGGAGGCAGACAAACAAGCAATTGGAGTTCCTGCCCGGCCTGACGCAATACATGATGGCCATTGCCGCCGCCGAGGAATTGACCGTCTACGAGGGGCTGCCGCGTGCATGGGACGAAGAAGAGGAAAAGAAACTCGAGACGATCCGGAAGGAAAACGAGACGTTCAAGATCAGGGGCCATGACTTTTATGCCGAGCCCCTGTCGCCCACCATCTCGGATACCGAACGACTGCTTGCGATCGTTGCTGACCACCGGTCGTTCGAGCCCTTTGAACCCAAGTTCTGCGGCGGCTTCCATCCTGATTTTGCCATCAAATGGGAAGTGAAGAGAGAATCGAAACTTGACGATTCAACCTGCTATCTGCTGATCTGCTTGGGCTGCGCCGAAGCCAGTTTCATCTCGCCAACCGCAAGTTTTCATGTGGATCTCGACAAAGTGAAATGGAAAGTGCTGGGGGAGCTTGCCATGGACATGTTGGAGAAGCACGCCGACGACATCAGGAAGCATCCTGCCTTCGCCGACGAGCTGAACGAAGATTGATCGCAGGGGCGGGGAGGTTGGACGACGTTTGTTGCAATCAGGCTTCAACGCCGTTTGGGCGAGCAGGTTTGGCCGACTGACACGGATCAGTAGTCGCTTGGAGCAACCATGCGTGCTTTCAGAATTGTCGTTTTTGTGGCCGTTCTGTTCGGAGTGGCAGGGTGCGCGGAGGTTCGGCCGCCTCCGAACACGCCGCCCGAAGAGAATTCGGCGACACGACCGGAACCTCTCGATCAAGGGCAATCCATGGTGGACAGTGAAGCGCAAGCACGAAAAGAGCGTTCAATCGCGATCCTGAAAGCAGAGGGCGTCCCCTTCATCGAACATCTGCCATTGATCGAGACCGAAGCCGAATCAACTCGCCGCACCACTGAGCAGGTCGCGACGCGGGCGCTGGCACTCTGCATCGTAGCGGTGAAAGGAGAGGGGCTTGATCAAGAAGCCATCGAGCAATTGATCATCGAATACAAGCTCGAATCGGCCTTCACACCGAGGGAGAGAGAGTTCATCGAAAACCCCAATCCAACGCAACACGATCGAGTTCAGTTCGCATGGCGCTACGAATGCTACTGGGTCATGCTATGGGCACTGGGCTTTGTTGACACGCTTGAACGGCCGGACAAGATCTGTGACGTTCGGCGTGCGGTCGGTGTGCTTGTTGAGCATGGCCGCGATGGGTTTCTGGAAAAGGCGGCCCTGCGGTCGCAACGAGAAATTCTTGATGCAACCGATCTGATTTACCGTTATCACTGGGCGGTTGTTGATGCGCGTATCAACAACCGCGAAGCCCCTGCCGGACTGGATGGCGGCGTCGTGATGGAACGTCATCACGCATTGAATTGGCTCATCGGGTACTTGAATAAGGACTGGGACAACATCTCTACGGACACCTGACGAACCGCTGCACGGCGGCCCTTGCTTCATCAGAAAGTGTGCCACGGCTTGCTGGCAAGCAGGGCGATATGCGGATCGATGTCGAGCGGTTGAGGTGAAGGGCCACCCTGCCAGACAACGTGAGAGGATTCTAACGCGGTCTGCCACCAAGCCGTGGCACACTTGCGCCTGGCTTTTAGCTGGAGCGCCGCACTCTGCCTGCTCACACTTTGTATGACGTTGACCTTCCTGGTGTTCTTTATCCAATAGTACCCTGGCGAACTGCTTTTTGGCTTCTTTCTGTGGATGATCAGTATCCTGCTGGCGGCGTTGAGCTTCGTCTGGGGAACGCACCTCGATCCACCCTACACCGATTTTTACGAGGGGGAGCCCCGGGCCGAATGACCCGAGCAGGCCGGTCAACTTCCCGTTCATCACGGCTGTGCGGACCGCATCCATGATAGTCCGTACAAATTGGGTGGCTACTACTGATACCGAGAAGAGTTTGAGAACAATCTTTGTGGCACTGGTGGCTTGTCCACCAGTGTTTGATAACGCCTGCTATGATTTCACTAC
>JBJHDE010000477.1:0-4621 GCA_050486385.1 Planctomycetales bacterium
TGCCTGCCGATCCCGAGGACGGTCTGCCCGAAATCCCCCTGGTGGGCGAACTCACCGAGGGCGAATCGGGGCTGATGCAGGCCCTGCTGGCAGTCCCTCCGGGGGGCGAGTGTTGGCTGTATTTTGACTCGCCCGGCGGCAGCCCTTACTGCGGGATGAGCCTGATGACGACAATTCGCTTGAGGGGGTTGCGGGCTACCGGCGTGGTGGTCGGCGAGTGCTCCTCGGCGGCGTTGTGGCCCTGGGCGGCATGCCAGCGACGGCTGGTCACGCCGATGAGCGTGTTGTTGTTTCATCCGATGCGGTGGCAGAGCGAAGAGAACGTGGTCCTCAGCGAAGCCACCGAGTGGGCCCGTCATTTTGGCGACCTCGAGCAGCGGATGGACGGCTTGTTGGCCGAGTTGCTGGGGATGCCCCTGGACAAACTCAGTGCCTGGATGCGACCCGGCCGCTATGTCTCGGGGATCGAAATCGCCGAGGCCGGGCTGGCGGAACTCATCGGGTTTGACGCGCGCGAGGAGCTGACGGTTCCGCCCGCCAAGCGGTCGAAGGGGCGCCGCGGCCGGTTGTGAGCCACGGGGGACTCACAGTGGGGCCAGGCTTTCGCCCTGGATCAGGTCGTCCAGGCTTTGCCGACGGCGGATCTCGTGGGCCTGGCCGTCGCGGAGCAGGACCTCGGCGGCGAAGGGCTTGCCGTTGTAGTTGCTGCTCATGGCAAAGCCGTAGGCCCCGGCACAGCCAATCACCAGGAAGTCGCCCACGCGGGCCTCGGGCAGCGCTCGCTGATCGACGTAGCCGCCTTCGGTTTGCGTGAAGATGTCGCCGCTTTCGCACAGCGGCCCGCCGACCACTACGTTGCTGGTGGGGCGGGCGTCGGTGGAGCCATCGGCTGGGCAAATGGCCAGCGGATGGTACGAGCCGTACAGCACGGGTCGGGCCAGGTTGTTGAATCCCGCGTCCACCAGGTAGAAGCGGTTTTCTCCCATGGACTTGATGGCCCGAATCTCGGCCAACAGCCAACCGCTCTCGGCCACGAGGTAGCGGCCCGGTTCGATCTCCAAGCGGAGCGGGTGTCCGAAGCGTTCGGCCAGGCGGCGGCGGGTGGCGTCCCACAGTTCGAAATAGGCGTCCAGATCGACCGTGGGATCGCTATCGCGGTACGGCGTGGGCAGGCCACCGCCGGCCGAGATGGCATCGAGCGAAGGGCCAATCGTGTGGGCCACCTGCTCCAGGGCCGAACACACCCCGCTGAGGTGCTCCAGGTCGGTGCCCGAGCCAATATGCATGTGCAAGCCAGTGATGCTCAGCCCGTGGGCTTCGGCCCGTTGGCGGGCCTGGTCGACATCGGCGTGCCAGATGCCGTGCTTGCTTTGGGGGCCGCCGGTGTTGGTCTTTTGACTGTGTCCGTGACCGAAGCCGGGATTGACCCGCAGGGTGAGTCCCCCCGTGTAGCCGCGGGCGGCGAGCTGGTCGATCATGTCGATCGAGCCACAGTTGACGTCCACTTGCTGGTCGATGACCGCGTCCAACGAGGCGGCATCCAGCAGGTCGGCGGTGTAGACGATCGGTGGCGGATCGCCCGCCGTGGCGTAGCCGGCCGCCCGGGCCCGATGGATCTCGCCGGCGCTGACGGCATCGACCAGCACGCCCAGACGGCGGACCAGGTCGAGAATGGCGATATTGTTGCAGGCCTTCTGGGCGTAGCGGATCACATCGAACCGCTTGAGGTCGGCCACTCGGCGCTCAATGACCGAGGCATCGTAAAAGTAAGTCGGCGTGCCGAACCTGGCGGCCAGTTCGGGGATGGGCATCCCGGCCAGTTCGGTCATGCGGATGGGATAACGCAAGGCGGTCTCGGCGGACATGGTGGCGGATATCAACGAGGAAGGGCGGTCTCGGAGTCGCCCGAAGCAGGCTCAGTGTGTCAGAAATCAGTGTGTCAGAAATCAGTGGGTCAGAAATCAGTGGGTCTGGTAACGGATTGGGTCGACCAGTTGGGCATCGGCGAAGCCCTTGAGTCGCAGGCGGCAGGCATCGCAACGCCCGCAGGCCGTGCCGGAGTCGTCGGGATCATAGCAGGAATGGGTCAGGCCGTAATCGACGCCCAGGTCGGTGCCTGTGCGAATGATCTGGGCCTTGGTCAGGTCGATTAAGGGGGCATGCACCTGGAAGTGGCAGGAGCCCTCGACGCCGGCCTTGGTGGCCAGTTGGGCGAGCCGTTCGAAGGCCGCGAGGAACTCGCCGCGGCAGTCGGGGTAGCCACTGTAGTCGACCGCATTCACGCCGATCCACAGATCGCTGGCGCCCAGGACTTCGGCCCAACCCAGGGCCAGGGCCAAGAACAGGGTGTTGCGAGCCGGCACATAGGTGACCGGGATGCCCGTGCCCATGGCCTGTTCGTCGCGATCCTTGGGGACGGCGATGTTGGCGGTCAGAGCGCTGCCGCCAAACTGGCCGGCATCCACCCGCACACTGCGATGCTCGACCACGCCCAGGTGTTTGGCCACTCGGGTGGCGGCGTCCAGTTCAAAGCGATGCCGCTGACCGTAGTCGACGCTCAGGGCGTACAGTTCGAAACCCTGGCTGTGGGCGATGGCGGCGCTGGTGGCCGAATCCAGGCCCCCGCTCAGTAAGACGACGGCCTTGCGTGGTGATACGGTGGACATGGTGCGGAGCGTCGGGCCAAGGGCCGTGCGGACACGGCGAGGAGCGGGCAAGCCACACAGCGCGGCGGGGCAGGGCAGGGGGCCGGGCCCGGTGATCGGCCGGTCAACCGCCCCCAAACCAGCCCAGATTGTACAAGGTGAACAGCACCAGTCCGCTGCCGAGAAGGATGTTGACCACAATCAGCGACCAGGCCAAGGCGTACTGGCGTCGCTCGTTTTTCACGGCCCGGTCGCTCCATTCGACCTCTTCCTGCTGGTCCAGCAGCTTATCGAACACGGCCTTAATAAACGCCTGCTGCTCGGGGCGATTGCCCACCGCCGCGAAGTAGCAGCCGCCAAACAGCATCACGTCGCCGCGGGTCTGTTCGGTGTCGGCAAAACCGGCCGCCAACACGCTGGCCAGCCGGGTCTGCAACGTGCGGCGAACCTGACACAGCAGCAAGTACAGCCGGGTGTTGCCGGGCTTGCTCAGCGAACCGGGCTCGCGGAACAGGGCGTAGATCCAGCTCTCGAAGGCTTCGCAGGCGTGGGCGCACAGGGCCTCGACCTGCGAGACCGAAGGCTTGGTCCACAGGTCGAATCCTTTGCCGAACCGCTGCTCGGCGGCCCGCTGGGTTCCCACGCGACGGACGAGTTCGCGGAAGCCACGCTCGTGCTCAAGTCCCACGACTACGGCCGTGGCCGGACAGCGAATCTGGAGGATCCGCATGATCGTGCTCAGATCGGTCGTCAGGGCGCGTTGCAGTTCCACGCCCTCTTGCGGACCGCGACGCAGCACGCTCATCGGCAGCATGGCGAGCAGGCCATTGGTCGGGCACAGCGCCCCGCGGGTCTGCCGCAGCAAGTGGCACAGATACTCCAGCCGGCGGGTCTGCTCGTTGGCCTCGACCGCCGACAGGGCGATGGGCTCGTGTTCGCTGGAGGACTCGGACCATTCATCCGTGGTCTCGACCCGGGGGGCGTCCTCGTTCATGGGCGACAGCTCGCCGGGCTTCAAGATCATCGTGCCGCCACGGCCAGATGTGGGAGCCTGCCGCGGGGCGGGCGTCAGGGGGCCGCCACCGGGCGACCGGCGGGGAGCCGGCCCGCCGAGGTCATCGGGCTCCTCGCCGGGGTTCTGCATGACCATGGTTCCCCGCGATCGGGTCGAGCCAGCCCGCGAGGACTCGCCACCCGGTCCGCCCAACCGCTGCTGCGAGGCCGGCGGCAGGTTGGCCCCGGGCGTGCCCATCAGGGCTTCGCTTCCCATATCCGGAGCCAATTCGGCGGCATCGCTCTTGCGTCGCGGTTCGTCGCCCAAGGCCGACAGGGCCCCCAGGCAGCCGGTGCCGGTCATCACGACGTAAATCCCATCGGGATTGGCGTACCAGTGCAACGGGGCCGGGCCTTCGGGGACGCTTTTCACCCGAAAGCTCATGCGGCTGGCGTCCATCAGGGCCTGCGTCCGCCGCTCGCTTCCGGGGCCAACAATGAGGAATACCGGAATCTGACGGATATCGAGCCCGTGCTCCTTGAGCTGCGCCAGGCCCTGCTTCCAAGCGAATTGGATATCCTTATACGGCGAGACATCGCCGGTGAGCCACAGCTTGAGCGTATAGCCCACGGCAAACGGAATGGCCAGCCACAGCAGAAACACCAGCAGCATCCGCCACCAGCTCAGGGCGTGCTGGAAGGGCACCCGGAACGGGTCGAAGGCCAGCATGGTGTAAACGACCAGAATACACAAAAACAGCAGAAAGCTGGTCAGACAGCCCACCCGGACCGGCAGCGAGTTCTTCAACAGGCGGAACGGCCACATGAAGAAGTTGCCCACGGCCTTGAAGAATTTCTTGAACATAGCCCTGTGCTCGTGAAGCCAGTGGGTTGGAGCCGCCGGTCAGAATGCGTCGTGCCGCGGGTTGTGGGTCACTGGGGATGTGCCTGGTTGGTCTCTCGGGGGGACATCAGGCCAGTGT
>JBJHDE010000478.1:0-4617 GCA_050486385.1 Planctomycetales bacterium
GGCGGTGAGATCACCGTCGTCCGAGAAGTAGAAGATCTCGTGGCGCGGGCTCTCCTCGGTCTCGCCGGTCAGGAGGGGCAGGATGTCGTAGCCGTCGAGATGGACCCGGTAGCTGCGGCCGATGGCGCGGACCTCGGGCGATTGACCACTCCCGTGAAGAAAATCGTGGAACTCGCCGCCTGGGCACCGCGTCAGAGTTTGCGAGGCGTAGAACACAACCAATTCACCCTGGGAGGTGGCAACGATGGCCATTCAATGGAAGCGATCGGCCCTGCTGGTCGCCTTGGGCGTGGGCGTTCCGTTGGGACTGTGGAGTCTGGCGGTCGCCGATCCACCCGAAGACAGCGAAAAGCCCGGCGCGACCTTGGAGGAACCCGCGACCTTGGAAGAACCCGCGGACCAGGCGGATCCCGCTACGACCAACACAGCGGAGGCGGCCACGGAGGACGCGGACGACTCATCCGTTGCCGAGCCCGTCGTGCCGGCCGAGATTGGCCCCACGGTCAAGAAGGGCCTGAGCTGGCTTTCCGAAGCCCAACACGAAAGCGGCGGCTGGGGCGGCGGCAGTCACTCGAATCAGCAAGTCCGCGATCCGCACGCCGTGACCACCGATCCGGCGACCACGGCCTTTACGGCCATGGCGTTTCTGCGGGCCGGTCACACGCCGACCAAGGGTGAGTACTCGGCGGTCGTCAAGGCGGCCACCGAATACCTGCTCAAGGCCGTGGAAGAAAGCGCGTCCGACAGCCCGCTGATCACCAACATCAAGGGCACCCAGCCGCAAAGCAAGCTCGGCCCACTGGTCGACACCACGGTGACCGCCCAGTACTTGGCGCGCTTGGTTTCGGTGCTGGAAGAAAACGATCCACTCCGCGCCCGGGCCGATGCGGCGCTCAAAACCTGCGTTGCCAAGCTGGAAAGCTCGCAGCAGAAAGACGGTGCCTGGGCGGCCGGCGGTTGGGCCCCGGTGCTGCAAAACTCGCTGGGCGGCCGCGCCCTGGAGTTGGCCAAGGCCGTGGGCCAGGATGTCGATGGCAGCAAGCTGGAACGCTATCGCAATTACAATCGCCGCAACGTCACCACCGAGGGCCGCGCCGCGGCGCGAGACGCCGCCGGAGTCGAGCTGTATGCCTTCAGCGGGGCCCTGAACGCCAACGCCGCGGATGCTCACGCCGCCGAGGGTGTGCTGAAAGAAGTGGTTGCCACCGCCCGGGCCGAGGCCGAGCGCCAAGCCGGTGAAGCGGGCGAAGCGGTCCCGGCCGAACCCGCCGTTCCGGTCGATCTGGGCGACGAGAAAGACGTGGCCGAGCGGCTCCGCGGGGCGGGCTTCGACGACAAACGCGCGGCTCAGTTGGCCCAAGCCGCTGCCCAGCGGAAGAGCCAACTCGACCGGCTCAACGATCCCAATCTGCTTCGCGGATTCGGCAACAATGGCGGCGAGGAGTTCTTGAGCTTCTTGATGACCAGCGAGGCCCTGGTCGTCGCGGGCGGAAAGCCTTGGACCACCTGGAACGACAAGATGCACGAGATGCTGGCCAAGATCCAAAACGAGGATGGCAGTTGGAGCGGGCATCACTGTATCACCAGCCCGGTGTTCTGCACCGCCGCGTGCGTGCAGGTGCTGACGACCGATCGCGATCGCGAATTGCTGGCCAAGGTCACCGACCAGGCTCGCGAGACCAAGACCGCCACCGAGGGCGCTGCCGAGGCCGCCACCGACGAGGATCTGCGTCGCGACGAAGGCCAGCAGTTCCGCGGAGGCCGCATCCGTGGCGAAGGCCGGCTCCGTGGCGAAGGCCGCGGGTTGGTCGATCCCATCGTGCCCGAAGCGCTGCCAGCCGAGCGGATTCGCCCGGCTCGCGGCTTGATCGAAGAACCCGAACCGGCCCAGGCCCCGCGACGGGCCGAGGAAGGGCAAGCGATCGAGCCTCGCCGGCAAGCCCCCGAGGCTCCAGCACGCTGAGCAGTCCGGCGCCCCTGACACGGCCGCCAAGACCGTGATTCGTGAACACGCCGAGGAACTCGCCACCATTCCCATGGTCCGGGTTCCTCGGTGTTTTTCTACTTTCGCCTTTCGACTTTCGACTTTCGACTCTCTCACCATGTGTCGATTCGTGATGCAGCGACGCGATACAACCTGGGCCTCTGCGGTCAGCTTGGCTTGTCTGTTGGCCTTGGCTTGTGTGGTGGGCTGTACGCCGCCGCCGCCCGCCCCCACCCCAGAGCCCTTCGCTGGCGTGAAAGCGGCCGAAGCGCCCCTGGCCGCGGCCGTCGCCTGGCTGTGGCAGCAGCAACGCGACGACGGCTCCTGGCGGAGCCAGTACGGCCTGATGCGGTCGGGGCAAAGTCTCACGCCGTTTGTCCTGGATGCCCTGCTCGATGTGCCCGAGTCCATCGCCCCACGACCCGCCGACGGCTTCGAGCGGGCGTTGGCCTTTCTTCGCGAACACATCAACGATCAGGGCGTACTCGGCCGCCAGGATTCGCTGATCCTCGACTATCCCAACTACGCCACGGCCTACGCCCTGAAATGTCTGGTCCGGGCGGGTCGCCCCGAGGACGCCAAGCAAATCGCCACGATGCGGGCCTACCTGCTGGCCGAGCAATTCAACGAGGACCGTGGGATCGGGCCCGACCACCCCGCCTACGGCGGTTGGGGCTTTGGGGAAGAGCTGGCCTCGGGCCAGGTAGGCCATGTCGATTTGGCCCACACCCGGCGGGTGCTGGAGGCCTTGGCCGCCACCGGCGAAGTGCCCAGCCCGGTGCTGGCTCGTAGCGGCGGGTTCTTGGAACGCCTGCAATCGCTGCCCGCGACCCCTGGCGGTGAGGCCACCCGGCGTCGGGCGGATGGGGGATTTCACTTCTCGCCGGTCGTGCCCGTGGCCAACAAGGCCAGCCGGCCCGACCAACCGGGTCACCCCAGCTACGCCACGGCCACCTGCGACGGCCTGCTGGCCTGGTTCGCCCACGGCCCAGCCGCCGACCTGGACGCCACCGAGCGGGCCCTGCGGTGGCTCGAAAATCGCCCCGACTTCGGCTTTCCAGCGGGCGTCCCCCGCGACAGCCACGAAGGATGGGGCGACGCTTTGCACTTCTACCACCTGGCCGTCCGGGGCGAAGTGGCCCGACGCCTGCCGTCGCGGACCCGTCAGCGGTGGGGCGAGGCGCTGCTGGCCGTCTTGACCGAGCAGCAGCACGACGATGGCTCGTTCCGCAATGCGGTCAACAGCCTGCAGAAAGAAGACGACCCGCTGCTGGCTACCACCCACGCCGTGCGGGCCCTCCGCGCGGCGGTGGCCGATTGATCTGGTCTGGCGTACACTGCCAGCGGATGGTGAAGCGGACCGGGCCGGGTCGATCGGGCCCGGGGCCGTTGCCGGTTGAGTTGGTGGGTCGGGTCGTGCCCGCCTGGGGTCCGCTTGCCGTCCGCAATGGGCAGGCGTTTTCTTTCACCGCGAGACGAGGCGAACTCCGTGAGCTTTGCGCTAAAGAGCGACTATCAGCCCGCCGGCGATCAGCCGGCGGCCATCGCCGCGCTGACCGACGGCCTGCTGGCAGGCAAGCATCAACAGGTGCTCATGGGCGTCACGGGCAGCGGCAAGACGTTCACGATGGCCAATGTCATTCAAAACGTGAAACGTCCCACGTTGGTGCTCAGTCATAACAAGACGCTGGCCGCCCAGTTGTTTGGCGAGTTCAAGGAGTTCTTTCCTGACAACGCCGTGACCTACTTTGTGAGCTATTACGATTATTACCAGCCCGAGGCTTACATCCCCCAGCGGGATATTTACATCGAGAAGGACGCCTCGATCAACGAAAATATCGACCGTCTTCGGCTGGCGACCACCAGCGCGCTGATCAGTCGCCGGGATGTCGTCGTGGTGGCCAGTGTCTCGTGCATCTACGGCTTGGGCTCGCCCGACGATTACCGGGCCATGACCGTGGGGCTGCGGGTGGGCGAGATGCTGGATCGCGACGAGTTTCTGCTCAAGCTGGTCGATATGCAGTACCAGCGAAACGACATCGCCTTCGAGCGGGGCAAGTTCCGTGTGCGGGGTGACCTGGTCGAACTGTGGCCCAGCTACGAAGAGTTTGGCGTGCGAATCGAACTCTGGGGCGACGAGATCGAACGACTCAGCGTGATCAACCCGACCAGCGGCGAGGTCATCGAGGCCCGCCGCGACTTGTTCATTTATCCCGCCAAGCACTTCGTCATGCCCGAGGAGCGGATCCGCGACGCGGTGTATCAAATCAAACAGGAACTGGAAGAACAGCTCGAACGCTTTCAGCAGCAGGGTAAACTGCTAGAAGCCCAACGATTGAACGCCCGCACGCGGTTTGATCTGGAGATGCTGTTGGAAGTGGGCTACTGTCCGGGGATTGAAAATTACAGTCAACCGCTTTCGGGCCGGGCCAAGGGGACCACGCCGTACACGTTGTTGGATTATTTCCCCAACGATTGGCTGGTGTTCGTCGATGAAAGTCACGTCACGATCCCGCAGATTCGCGGGATGTTCTTTGGCGATCAGAGCCGTAAGACCACGCTGGTCGAGCACGGCTTCCGCCTGCCGTGTGCGCTGGAGAATCGCCCGCTCCAGTTCGAGGAGTGGACCAAGA
>JBJHDE010000479.1:0-4614 GCA_050486385.1 Planctomycetales bacterium
CAGGCCGCGTCGCTTCAGCTCTACGACGCCGCCCTCGCCGCCGTCCGCGGCCAGGACTTCGAGCGGGCCCGCGCCCTGCTCAACGAGGTCGCCTCGATGCCCTCGGCCCTCGAAGGGGCCATCGGCCAGCGGGTCGAGGACCTGGGGATCAATTTCCGAAAGATGGCTGATCGCATTCTTGTTGGCTACGTCAAACCCGAGATGCCCGCGGTCATCAACAAGTACGAACGCATACGGACTGCGCTTACCGCGTTCATCGAGGAGGAGCTCGCATCGACCCTCTTCAAGCGTGCGATGCCAGTTGGCCCGGATGCCGGATCGCGTGGGCTGCTGGACACCCCCGCTCAGGGCCGGTCGAGCACGCTGCCGGCTCCGGGGTGGCAGCCGGGGCTTGTCTCCGCTTTAAGGCATCTTGGCGATTAAGTCCAGGCAGATTGCCCGGATGTCGTTGGGGTCGACGTTGGGATTTCGCTTCTTGGCCTGCCCCACCAAGGCCCCCACGGCCTTGTCCTTGCCGCCTTTCACATCGGCCACAATCCGCGGATTGTTGGCCAACAGCTCCGCGCACAGGGCCTCCACCGCCGAGGAGTCGACCTTCTCGATGCCCAGCGTGGCCATCGCCTGCTCGGCCGTTTGTCCCTGCTCCACCATGACCACAAACACCTCGCGGGCGCGGGTCGCGTTGACATCGCCCGACTGAATTTTTTGCAGCAAGGCCGCCAGCCCTTCAGGAAGGATTGGGAAGGCCGCGATGGTCACACCCTGTTCTTTGAGCGTGCGCAGCACATCCTGCTGCAACCAATTGGCGGCCAGTTTGCCGTCGCCCACCCGCTGGGCCAGGTCCACGAAGTAGGCCACGACCTCGCGGCCCTGATTGACCAGCACATCGGCGTCGTAGTCGGTAATCTTGTATTCGGTCACCAGGCGGGCCCGCAGGGCCGCGGGCAATTCGCCCAGGCTGGCCTCGATCCGCGCGATCTCCTTGGGCGAGACCGTCACGGGCACCAGGTCGGGCTCTGGGAAGTAGCGGTAGTCGGCCACGTCTTCCTTTTCCCGCTGGGGCCGGGTCACGCCGGCTGCATCGTCCCAGCCGCGGGTCTGCTTGCCGGTACCCGGATCGCCCTTCTTCTTGCCGGTCTCGCGGAACAGGGCCAGTTGACGCTGGCCCTCGTAGTGCAGGGCCCGCTCAACGGCGCGGAAGCTGTTCATGTTCTTGACTTCGACAATCGGCGTGACGACCTCGCCGCTGTCGGTGGGCACCAGCAGATTGACATTCGCGTCCACGCGGAGGCTGCCCTCCTGCATTTCACAATCGCTGACGCCCAAGTACCGCAGCAGCAGGCGAATCTCTTGGAGATACACCTTGGCATGCGCTGGGCTGCGGAGATCGGGTTCGCTGACGATTTCACAAAGCGGGGTGCCCGTGCGATTCAAGTCGACCCGGCTATCGGCCGTGCCGGCGGCCTCGTCGTGCATGCTCTTGCCGGCGTCTTCTTCCAGATGGACCCGCCGGATGCGAACTTCTTTGACCTGGCCGTCGTCGGGATCCTCAACCATGAGGTGCCCGCCCGAACTGAACGGCAAATCGTACTGGCTGATTTGATATCCCTTGGGCAAGTCGGGATAGTAATAGTTCTTGCGGTCCCACTTGGTGAACTGGGCGATCTCGCAATTCAGCGCCGAGGCGGCCTTGAGCGCCAGTTGAAACGCCTTGCGATTCATCACCGGCAACACGCCCGGCATCCCGATGCACACCGGGCAGGTCTGCGTGTTGGGGGGCGCGCCAAAGCGAGTCCGGCAACCGCAGAACAGCTTCGTCTCGGTGAGCAGTTGCACGTGGACTTCGAGACCCACGATCATCGTGAACCCGTCGCTCATTCCGCTCGCCTCATTCGGTTCTTGCTCGTTCGGTCCAAGCCGGCTCGCGCGGCCGGAGGCTCGCCGCCCTACGGGCGGACTTCAGGTGCTTAAGGGAGCCCAGCGATTGTGCCAATCGGTGGCCCGCTGATACATGGCGGCCGCCCTGAGCAGGCGGTCTTCTTCCAGCGGCGGGGCCTGCAAATGCAAGCCAATCGGCAACCCGGACTGGCTGAACCCACACGGCAGACTGATGCCCGCAATGCCGGCCAGGTTGGCCGTCACCGTGTACAGGTCGCCCAGGTACATGGCCAAGGGGTCGTCGGTCTTGCTGCCCGCCGGGAATGCCGGGGTGGGCGTGCAGGGGCCAATGATCAAATCGACCTGGTTGAAGGCCTTGTCAAAGTCCTGCCGGATCAGCCGCCGGACCTTGAGGGCCTTGAGGTAATAGGCATCGTAGTAGCCGGCGCTCAGGGCGTAGGTGCCCAGCATGATCCGCCGCTTCACTTCGTCGCCAAAGCCCTCCGCCCGGCTCTGCCGATACATCCGCACCAGCGGCGTCTCGACCGACTGACCAGTGCCCTTGGCCGCGGCCAACTCCTGCTTGAGTCGGGCGTCCATGGCGGCGCGATCGGTGCGGTAGCCGTAATGCACCCCGTCGTAGCGGGCCAGGTTGCTGCTGGCCTCCGACGGAGCAATCAGGTAGTAGACGGCAATGCCATAGCGGGAGTGCGGCAACTCGACCGGATGCACCGTCGCGCCGAGCGACTCGTACACGGCGATGGCCTCGCGGACGGCTTTCTCGACTTCGGGGTCCAGGCCCTCGGCAAAAAACTCCTGGGCCACTCCCAGCCGCAGGCCTTCGAGCGGTTGCTGGATCGACTGGCTGTAGGCTGGCACCGCGGCTTGGGCACTGGTCGAGTCGCGGTCGTCGTGCCCGGCGATCACCTCCAACAGCAACGCGCAGTCCTCGGCCGATTGGGCGATGGGCCCAATTTGGTCCAGGCTGCTGGCAAAGGCCACCAGCCCAAACCGACTGACGCGACCATAGGTGGGCTTGAGTCCCGTCACGCCGCAGAACGCCGCGGGTTGGCGGATCGACCCGCCGGTGTCGGTCCCCAAAGACAGCGGCGCCATGCCGGCGGCCACGCAGGCGGCGGCGCCTCCGCTGGAGCCACCCGGCACCCGCTGCAAGTCCCAAGGATTGCGGGTCACGCCCAGGGCCGAGTTCTCGGTCGAGCCGCCCATGGCGAACTCGTCCATATTGGTCTTGCCGATCAGCACGGCGTCGGCTTCGCGAAGCTTGGTGACCACCGTGGCGTCGTAGGGCGGCACAAAGCCTTCGAGTATCCGCGAGCCGCAGGTCGTCGCCTGGCCCCGCGTACACAGCACGTCCTTAATCGCGACGGGCAGCCCCGCCAGCTTGCCCAGCGGTTGCCCGGCCCGCCGTTTGGCGTCAATCCGCTCGGCTTGGGCCAGCGCGCCGTCGGCATCGACCGACAAGAAGGACCCGACCGCCTGGTCGTGGGCGGCGATCTGATCGAGATAGGCTTGGGTGACCTCGACGGCCGTGACCTCACCGCCGGTGAGTTGGCCCAGCAGGTCGGTGGCGGTGTGGTGACGAAGCGTCATGCTCTCTCAGGCCAAGGGCGGAAGGGATCCGAGCCATCAAACCGGTGTTTCACCCGCGCCGCTTGCCCAGGGGCAAACACGCGCCAGGCAGCCAGCCGACCGGCATGCGAACGCCATCGAAGGGACGGCCTGTGGGGTCATTCGCCCAGCACCGCCGGCACCCGGAAGAACTCGCCGTCTTGGCTGGGCGCGTTGGCCAGGGCCTCCTCGCGGGGCAGGCTCGGCGTGGGGACGTCGTCGCGGAACACATTCCGCATCTCGATGGCATGCGCCATCGGCTCGACGCCCTCGGTGTCGAGTTCCTGAAGTTGCTCAACATACTCAAGAATCGCCCCCAACTGAGCGGTCATGGTCTCGACCTCTTCCGAGGCGAGTTCCAAACGGCTCAGCAGGGCAACCTTCAACACATCGTCAGGGCTGATGCTCACGCGGCCGACTCCCACAATTCCTGGGGTGCGCGGACCCTCCTCGGCGGCACGTCCTGCGACGCACACCCAGGGGGCTTAGGCCGATTTGCCAGACATCCCCGGCGGCAGGGCAAAGGGCTTGGCCTTGACCGGCTTAACGACCCGACCTTCGCGAATGCACTGGGTGCAGACGCGGAGGGTCTTGGTCTGCCCGTCGACGACGGCCCGCACCCTTTGCAAGTTGGGAAGAAAACGCCGCTTGGTGATCCCGGTGATTTTGGTACCGACACCGCCAAGGTACTTCTTCTTACCGCGTTCGGTGATCTGGCTTCCGTACTGGGGTTTCTTCCCGCACAGTTCGCAAACGCGACTCATGACCAATGTCTCCAGACACATCGGCGACACACCCAACGCCCCGCGGAAAGAAGTGACCCAACCGTGCGAGTCCTCTCGCTGGCGGGTGCGGGCCTGGTGGGCACCCGCGTTCGCATTCTTTCGCGGAGATCGGCCGCTCGCCGAAATCCTTGAAAATTAGGAAAGCCCATTATCTTAGCGAGATTCCGCCCAGCCGCAAGCCACGGATTTCGCAAACTTGTAACGCGCCATTAGAAATGTCCCCTTAAGCGACCAATAGAAATGTCCCGTGGCATCCTCCAATAGGAGGATGCCATGGAGACAATTTCGATGAGCCGTGATGAGCGGAAGCGGTTGGTGGTGC
>JBJHDE010000480.1:0-4612 GCA_050486385.1 Planctomycetales bacterium
GGTGGGGGCACGACATCTTCGCGCTCTTGGCGTCTTCGCGGTTCAACCTGTTTGCTGTCCTGAGTTTCCTAGTGCCTCTTGGCCTGTTCGTCAACTTTTGCAGGAAACGGTAAGGTCCAGGAGCGGCACTGGTGGCTTGTCCATCAGTGTTAAATAACGCCTGCTATTGTTCGACTGGAGTCCTCGTAATCAGCGAACAGCAGCAACTCAGGCGGGACTGTCCGAGTGAGCCACACACTGGTGGACAGGCCACCAGTACCACGAATTTAGTTTGCGGTCTTGCGCAGGGATCAGTACGATTTGGGTTGGCATGGTGGCTTGCCGATGGAGGAGATTCGCTGCTTTCCCGAAAAGCAAGGAGGTTGTTCCATGAAAAGTTAGTAACTTGCGCGGCTCTCGGACGGGGAACGGGCGCCCTGCCAGCGCGTGATCAAGACGGAGGATAGTGGGCCGGCAGGGACCGATGCCCGGATTGCCGAGGCGTTTGGCCGTCGAGCCCATACCAATCGGAAGCGCGGGGGCGATTGGCAGTTTCAAATCGACGAAGCCCAGACCAGGCTTACTCGACTCGATCCCAAAATGAAGGCTGGATGATGCACCAGGCACGCTTACTCGGAGGCACTGATACGATGAATGTCACGTCGCTTCGGTCCGCGGTCGGATCGCTTTTTGCCATTGGAATCGCCACCCTGTTGGTTTCTGTGTCCTCACTTGGTGAAGAACCGGACCCCCGGCATCAATCGCCAGGTTTGAACTTGCCCTATCCATCCATCAAGATTCCTGAAGAGTATCCTGGCTTGGTCTTGGTCAAGCCAATTTACCCGCCAGAGTTGGGCGGTGGGCCAGACAAGCTGGTCAGTCCACCGATGCGGTACCTAGAGGGCCACATGTGGGCTTGGAGGCATACGTTGTCACGTTGCAGAAGGGATGGGCTTGATGAAATCACCGAAAAGCCCACCTCCGCAACGATCTTCGGCAAGCCCTCCAAGTTTTTCTTCGAAGGAGCGGAGGCTGGTTACCGTGACATCATGAAGGCGATTCAGGAGAAGATTGATGCGGGCGCCACTCCCGAGGAGATCCGTACTGCATGCAGAGAGGATGACCAAATGTGGAATCGACGGTTCTACACACCAGTTGATCAGACCAAGGAAGAGTCGGGCGACGATTGACCCGTGACGACCGATGACTGTTGTTCTCTTCCCGAACATGACCTCTTGGCCTGTTCGCATGGCAAGCTCCGTGATCTTTCGACTTTCCGGATGCTCCGAGCCAGCTTGAACCCACCACCCCGCCATCTCCCACCAGGATCAGCCGATAGGCGCACGGCTCGAGTGGGCATTGGCTCCCCGGCCCGCAAGCTGGGCCGAGCCCGAACTCGATCCGTTGGTGGAATCTCGCGATCACCCGTCGTTGTCGCGAGTCGAGCGCTGGCTTACCGGCTCTCCGGTAAGCGCTGTCGGGCAAAAATTATGAAAATGAAAAGGTGTAGCTCGATCCGCGGGTGTGCCACTGCTTGCCTCCTGGCAAGCAGTGTGGGAAACGGTTCACCTTGCCTGGAATGGTTGGGCTTCGAGTCGACTGCTCAACGTCGATCAGCCTATCGCACTGCTTGCCAGCAAGCCGTGGCACACGTTTTGTTGAAGCAAGGGCATCCTTGCGAAAGGGTGCGCGCCCAATTGGTCCAGGGTGAGACAGGACGGGTAGGCGTGCGGAGTAGGTCGAGTTCGCGTGGGAGCCGGGGAAGAGTACGGAAGGCGTAACGACCGGGTTCAACGGGCGGCGGCCAAACAGTGTTGGGTTCAGGACTGAGCTGATCCGCCGCTCCGCTGCAACGATTGGTTCGTAGCGCCCGTCGGGTTTGGATGCCGGGGTTCAAGCGTCATATATTCGCGCCCAGATTCGCGTTGCTGTCGTCGCAAGTCCTCGACAATACGATCCAGATCGTTGTCGAACTGTGCGGCAAGCCTGTGGCGAGCAGCCCGAATGTCCTCAGTCGGTGTCAGTGGCTTCATCGGTCATTCCTGCCAGTTCTTCGGGTGTACAGATGATCGGCGGCTCGTATCCCTTGTTGCGGATCACATCATTAATCCTTGCCCGCAGAGTGGCATTCGCGATGTGCTTGAAGTTCCACGTCACCAAGTATTCTACACCATGGACAGCCGCGATTGCCACATGAAGGGCATCGCGAGGTTCAGATCGCGGAATAGCGTTACCTGCCATCAAGGCGTTTGCCAAATCGCGAACATCATCCGTGATATCGAGACGTGGCAATTCAGCGATCTCATCAATTCGTTCTTGGGCGGCCGTCGGGTCGCCAGCACGACATTCATCGAGCAGCAGTTGCGAGATGAACAGCCGATAGACCGATTTTGCCGACACCCACCATCGCCGCGTCTTGCGTTGCCGGGATGCGATGTCCGGGTTGGGGTGGATCCGCCCAGCGACGTTTCCCACCACCGTTGTTTCAAGGTAAACTGAGTCCATCGCGTCCTACCCCGCCCCCCTACGTCTTGGCTTCCTGCTTGGCGAAGCGCTGCTCGGCGAGGTCTTGCACCTCTTTGAGGGCGATCTTGCCAGTGCCGAGTACGGGGATCTCGTCAATCTCGGCAAAGCTCTCGCGGCTGGGAATGTACAACTCGGGCAGGCCCTGCTCGCTGAGCCAACGGCGGATCTCGTCGGGCGCTTTCTCGATGGGCTTGTGCAGCACGACAATGCGTTCGCCCTTTCGCTCGCAACGCACGCCGGCGACCACGGCCAGTTGCTCGTCGGCGTCGGCGCCCAGGCAACGGTTGATGTGTTCTTCGATCACGCCGTGGGGCACCATCTCGCCGCCGATCTTCGAGAAGCGGCTCAGGCGGCCGGCGATGGTGATGAAGCCGTCTTGGTCGACTTTGGCGAGGTCACCGGTCACGTACCAGCCGTCGGAAATCTTCTCGTCAGTGAGTTCCTGCTGGTTGAGGTAACCGGTCATCATGTTCGGTCCCCGCACCCACAGCATGCCGGTCTCGCCGACGCCCAGCTCGCGGGACGGGTCCTCGGGATCAACAATGCGGGTGGCCACGCCCGGGATGGCCCGGCCCACGGTGCCGGGACGGTTGGCCTCTTGCCGGTAGCCGTCCTCTTCGTAGTCGGGCATGTTGACGCTGATCAGCGGACTCATTTCGGTGGCGCCGTAGCCTTCCAGCAGTGGCTTGCCGAAGCGTTCCTGAAAGCTGTCGGCCAGGTCGCGGGGGAGTTTCTCGGCCCCCACCAGAATCAGTCGCAGGCTGGCAAACTGCTCGGGCTCGACCCGCCGCATGTAGCTGCGAATAAACGTCGGTGTGGCGGTCAGAATCGTACACTTGTGCTCGCCGCACAGTTTGCCCACGGTTCGTGGGTCCAGCGGCGTAAAGTGGTACACGCCTCCGCAGCGGAGCGTGAGGGCGCTCCACAGGGTGATTGTGTATCCGAACGAGTGGAAAAACGGCAGGATGCCCAACACCCGATCGGAATCCACGATGTTGGCCAGTTGGTCCATGCTGTCCAGGTTGCTGGTGACCGCCCGGTAGCTCAGCACCACGCCCTTGGGATCGCCGGTGGATCCGCTGGTGAAGATCACCGTCATCGGATCGTCGGGGTCGAGCTTGTGCAGGTTCCACATCCAGCGGGTCAGGGCGGCCGGGGCCAGATAGGTCTGGGTGGCGGCGGCCAGCTTGTCGGCCAGCGTGACCTGGCTCTTGAAGTCCTCGAGGTACACCAGTTCGGCGTCTTCGATGTCCAGCTCGAACTTCTCCATCGCCTTGCGGCTGGTGAGAATGTGGCGGATCTTGGCCTGACGCACGCAGGAATTGACCACGCCGCTTTTGGCCGTGTAGTTGAGGTTCACGGCCACCCGCGACAACAGGGTCACGGCCGAGTTGGCCAAGGTGGCCCCAGCGCTTGGGGGAAGCAGGATCCCCACATGCTGTTCGTCATCGGCCAGGACCTGCCGCTTGAGCAGCCGGGCCAGGATGATGGATCGCATCAGGACACTTCCGCCGGTGAGATTCTGCCCCATGGAATCGGCCAGAATCGGCGTGAACAACTTCCGGCGGCAGCGGCTCACCATGCGTTGAGGAGCCAGCGGTGTTTGACGGCTGAAGTTTTCCATACATTCCGACCCTGTCTTGAGGACCGCGTTGCGTACGCGATAAGCGTCTTGGGCGTGCTCGGCGGGTACCGGCGTTCCGAAGCGGACGGTCACCGGGATGCGAATTCCCTGGGGCCACTTAAGAAAGAAGCGACCGCCCGAAAAACTGAAAATGCTGGACCAGGCACCCTGAATGTAGGCCGGCACGACCGGCGCCTCGGTACCATGGATTATTTTCGCATATCCCCGCTGAAACCCAAGGACCGCCCCACCGATCCGCGACAGGGCCCCTTCGGCGAAGATGCCGACCATTTTACCCTCTTCGATGGTGCCGCGGGCCTCTTTGAGGGTCCGCATCACACTTTTGGGGCCCTTACTGGGGTCCAAAAGAATGGAGTTGGCCAGCTTGGCGATCCAGCTTAGCGGGGGCCGGTTCAGGTTGTTGGCGTAGGCGATCAGCCGCAGGTGCCGGGGGCTGGCGCAGGTGATGGCCATGGCATCCAG
>JBJHDE010000481.1:0-4611 GCA_050486385.1 Planctomycetales bacterium
CGAATGGCAGCCGGTTGAGGAAACCTTCAACCGCGCGGCCCATACCTGCCGCCTCACGCTCGCCGGGCGTGAGATCGTCACGACCCTCGAACACCCCTTCTGGGTCAAGCACCTCGGCTGGACGCCCGCCGCCGAGAGGCGGATTCTCCACTTTGCGCCGTCTCGCCGTCGTGCCTGGATTGCCAGCGGCACTTTAGCTCCCCTTACCGATTGGCTCAATTTCACTCTCGATGATTCCGATGACGTTAGGGGTTTAGGGATTTTTCTTCGCCGGGGGACGTTCAGGTGAGTACTTCCATGCCAAATGGAGTCCGCCTCGGGACATGGGTCCTGTTCGCGGCGTTGACGCTGCCGGTGAGCCTGCAAGCCCAGGGGCTCTATCTGCCCGGGGGTGGGGCGGCCCACTTGTCGATGGGTGGGGCGTCTACCGCGACGCCGGTCGATGCCATCGGTGCCCAGTACTGGAACCCGGCCGCGATCGGCCGACTCGGTCACTCCGAAGTCGCCATCGGCGGGGCCTTCACGCTACCAAGCATTTATCTCGACGCGAGCGCACCGGGGCCTTTCGGGATCGAATCCGGCCGGACTCGCAGTGATAACGGCGTGGGAATTACGTCGAACCTGGGCGTGGTGTACCAACCGGAAGAAAGCCCGCTGACAATCAGCCTGGGATTGAACAGTGTGGGCGGCGGCTCGATCAACTTCCCTGGCGACGTGAACAACCCGCTATTGTCGGGAATTGGTCCGCTTGGCAATGTCCAGGGGCCGATCGCCTCGAATCTGGCGCTCCTGCAGCTCGCCCCGTCTGCCGCGTACCAGGTCACCGATCAGCTTATTGTTGGGTTTGGGCCAACCGTCTCGATCGCCCTTGCCTCGTTCGACCCCGCGTACTTCGCTTCGCCGGACGATGCCAACGGCGATGGGATTGGCACGTTTCCCACGGCCACGCACTCTCGCCCGTTCTGGGGCGGCGGTTTCCGGGCGGGCCTGGTCTACTCGGTCAACGACCAGTGGGACGTCGGTTTTGGTTACACCAGCCCGCAGTGGTTCGAGACCTGGCGGTTTCACGCCCGCGACGAAATTGGCCAGCCCCGGACCCTGACGCTTGATGTCACGCTCCCGTCGATTTTCTCCTGGGGCGTGGGCTATCGGGCGAACGACAGGCTGTTGCTGACCACCGATCTGCGTTACATGGATTATGCAAACACCAGGCTGTTCGGAACCTCAATCGTAGACGGTGGCCTGGGGTGGGACAGTGTCTTCGTCGCGGCCACTGGAGGCCAATACCAGTTGACCGATCGTGCGGCATTGAGCCTGGGGTACATTTACAACGACAACCCCATCCCGAGCGTAGGGACCCTGTTCAACGTCCAGAGCCCGCTGATCACCCAGCACATGGTGACCATTGGTTCGACGTTGCAGGTCACCGATGCGATTTCCGCCTCTCTTGGGTATGCCTACGGGTTCAAGAACTCCGTCAGCGGTCCGGTCCGAGAGGCCACCGGGGTGGGCACCCGGCTGGAATCGGAAGTCCACCTTGTCACCTTCACGGCGCAGTTCAAGTTCGGTGCCACCGGTTGCCGCCGCCAACCGACCTCCTACGATTGTGGATCGGTGAGCACTTGTGCTCCCGCCTACGGCCCTGGGATGCAGCCCTGCAGTCCAGAGTGACCGTCTGAGCGGTCTTTCACTGGCAGGTCGATCGCGGACGTTGCCGCCCGGGCAACAGGATCCGCCGCTGAACGACGTTGTCGCCGCTTGACAACGAATGCGCCCAAAAAACCGTGACGGGTTGTGGCGGCGCAATCCGCCTTGTTGGATGAGCAGCCGAGGATTCTCCGGCGCCCCCGTCAGTTGATCTTGTCTTGGACGCGATCCCGGGGGGGCGACCTACCCGTTTCGGCCAAAAGGCCTAGTCCGGGCGCGAGCGGTCACTGTGCCCCGAATGTCGGGGTGCGCGGGGCACATGGGCTGCGGCGGGGAAGCATCCAGGTTGCCACGGATCTGAAGCGTTGACGACCACGCCGCACGCGACTTGACCAGGCCGGTCGGCCTCCGACCAGCGGAGATCCAGAGGCACTTGGGCCACCGGACGCTGATTATGAGGGCAATTCGGGGCGTTTGAACCCGCGATCAGGTAACGATCAGAACGCCTCGCGACGACGAGGCGGTTGACCGGCGTGGGATTTGCATCGGTAGTCATGAGCGTGGCTCGTCAAGCGGTGCTCCAGGTCAGTGGCGTTCAGCGTCGAGCGTTCGGGGGCTTCATGACGGGCCATGGCTGCCCTTTTATCAGGAGTTGAGACCATGCTCGTGCGGGATGTGATGACCAGCGATTGCGAATGCATCGACCCCACCGACACGGTTCAGCAAGCTGCGCAGCGAATGCGGGATCTCGACGTCGGGACGCTGCCCGTGTGCGAAAACGGCCGTTTGGCTGGCATGCTGACGGATCGCGATATCGCAATTCGCGTGGTGGCCGAGGGTGACGACCCGTCCCGTTGCCTGGTGCTTGATCGAATGACCCCTGGCATTGCCTACTGCTTTGACGATCAGGAGGTCGACGAGGCTGCGCGGACCATGTCAGAGCGGCAGATCCGACGGCTGCCGGTGCTGAACCGCGACAAGCAGCTTGTGGGAATTCTTTCCCTGGGCGACCTCGCCTTGGAGTGCGAAGGAGCCCCCGCGGGCGAGACGCTTCGCAACATCTGCGAGCGGGCCGGGGCGTGACCTAGTCGGCGCGTGTGCGAGTGGGCAACATGCCCGCATTCGGTGACTGAGCGTTCAGGCTCCCGGATCACGGCTTCGCCCGCTCGTCTGGTGGATAATCAGCGTGGGGGTTTCGGAGTGGCATGGAATCCCCCGCTGATTCCAACAAATGCTCAGATTCCAACAAATGCTCAACGCGCCAACTGGGGGCGGCAAATCACCATGCCCTCTCCAGCGATCTGCTTTCTGGCTTGTGGAAGCGGGTTGCGGAAATGGATTGCGGTTGTGGGCCTCCCAAGACACCTGAGAATACCCGAGGCAGAATATGAGTCTGGATTTGGTCGAGAAAGCGAATGGCAAGGTAGTGATTGTCCGCGTGAGCGGCAAGCTGAAGCAAGAGGATTATCAAAAGTTCTCTCCCGAGGTGAAACGATTGATTGAACAGCACGATACGATACGGGTGCTGTTTGACATGCGGGGTTTTGAAGGTTGGGGCATGGGCGGCCTCTGGGAAGACATCAAGTTCAACATCAGCTATTTTAGCAGCATTGAGCGGTTGGCGATGGTGGGCGAGTCTCGGTGGCAAGAATGGATGACGACGTTCTGTCAGCCCTTCACGCGGGCCAAGATCGCCTATTTTGAGCGGGATGAATATGAACAAGCGGAACTGTGGCTTGAGGCCGACTGATGGATCGCATCCCGTAAGAGTGTATTGATAATGAAAAGTCTCGCGCTGACTGGAGTGATATTGGGTGTCGTCGCGGGGGCAACCTACTTGTTCGTCCTCCGCGTTGAACCTCTGCCCGAGGGCCTGATCCAAGCCAGCGGACGTATTGAAGGCGACGAGATCACCATCGCCGCCGATGTCTCGGGGCGAATTGTTGAGCTAACCGCCCGTGAAGGCGATCGGATCGAGGCGGGCGACGTCCTGGTGCGATTGGACGACCGGGCGGTGCGGGCGCGGTTGGCTCAGGCCGAGAAGGCCCTGCTGGCGGCCGAGTCGGCGATTCAGAAGGCCGAAGCGGACCTGTCGGCCAGCCAATCGCGTTTACGAGCCGCCGAGAAGCGATTGGACGTGCTGCGGGAGGAGGTGCCGTTGAAAATTGAGTTGGCCCAGGCCGAGTTGAAACGCACCCGCGCGGCACTGGCAACCGCGGAGGCCAACGAGCAGAAGCTGGGTCGCGATCACCGACGTGCGGAGACGCTGTTTCGCCGCGAGGCGGTCACCGATGAAGAACTGGAGGCCGCCGAGTTGTTGTGGATTGAGTCGCAGAATCAGGTGACCAGCCAGCAGGCCCGCGTACGAATCGCCGAGCAGGAGCTGTCCGACGCACGCCTGGGGACCGATCGGATCCGGGCCCAACAGGCGGAGTTGCGGCGGATTGATGCTGATGTGGTGCGCGCGGCCACCGCCGTTGAGGCCCGCCGCGCCCGCCGCGGTGAGGCGGAGGCGGCCCGCGACGAGGCGCAGAGCGTTCTTGAGGATCTGACGATTGCCGCGCCGGCGGCCGGCACAATTGTGACTCGCATCGCCGAGCCGGGGGAAGTCGTCATCGCGGGCTCGCCATTGTACAGTCTGGTCGATCTGAATCGTTTGTACTAGAAGGTTTACATTCCGCAGGCGGAGATCGGCAAGGTTCGGCTCAATCTGCCGGCCCGCATTCACCCCGACGCCTTTCCGCTACACCCCTATGCGGCGCGTGTGGCATTTAATGCCTCACGCGCCGAGTAAACGCCCCGGGAGGTGCATAGGCCCGAGCAGCGCGTGAAACTGGTGTTCGCTGTGAAACTGTATCTGGAAGAGAATCCCCAGCACCGGTTAGCGCCGGGCCTGCCGGCCGATGCGATCATCCGTTGGCAAGATGATGTCGAGTGGAGGCCGCCGCAATGGTAGAAACCGCC
>JBJHDE010000482.1:0-4605 GCA_050486385.1 Planctomycetales bacterium
GGCCCTGGCCACGCGAGACTTGCACCGGTCCGACACGGGATTCAAGATGGGTCCGAGGATCCTGTGTCGCTGTCGCCCCCTTTTTTGGAGAGGTGTACCATGCGGGCGTTGTCCCAGTGCGTGCTGATGGCGGGCCTGCTGCCTGTCCTGAGTGGAGGACTTCCCACGGTGATTGAGGCCAATCCGCCGGTCGACGAACTGTACGAGGAACACACCACGACCTGGACATCGCCCGACGGCGAGGCGGTGTCGGCCCGGTATCGGCTGTTGCGGCCCAAGACGCTGGTGCCCGGTGAGTGCTATCCGCTGGTGTTGTTCTTGCACGGGGCTGGCGAGCGGGGCAGCGATAACGCCAGGCAGCTCAAGTACTTTCCCGCCCGCATGGCCGAGCCCGAGATGCAAACGGCCTTTCCGGCCTTTGTGTTGGCCCCGCAGTGCGCCAGTGACGTGTGGTGGGTCGACTTTGAGGGCGACCGTAACAATCCGCCCGAGCTGAAGGCCACGCTCAACACGCAGTCGCGCTTGGCCCTGCAGGCGTTGGATGACGTCATGGAACGCGAGCCCGTGGACGCCGATCGAGTGTACCTGACGGGGTTGTCGATGGGCGGCTATGGATCGTGGGCCATCGCCGCGGCCGATCCCGAGCGGTTTGCCGCCGTGGTGCCGATTTGCGGCGGAGGCGAACTCGCCCAGGCCCCGAAGCTGGTGGGCCTGCCCATTTGGGCCTGGCACGGCGATGCCGATCGGGCGGTCAATGTCGAATGCAGCCGCCAGACGGTGGCGGCCATTCGCAAGGCCGGCGGGCAAGTTCGCTACACCGAGCTGGCCGGCGTGGGCCACGATAGTTGGACGCCGGCCTACAGCAATGCCAGCGGAGTGATCCCCTGGATGTTTGGCCACACGCGACGCTCTCAAGAAGATCAACCGTGATTCGCTTTGCGTTGGTGGGTGTGTTGATCGCGCTGCTGGCCCTTGGCCCGCTGGCGGTGCTGTTCGCCCTGTTCGATCGCTTTCCCATCCCCGGCGTCGGCTACGCCAGCGGAATCGCGGCGGCGGTGCATGTGCCCCAGGCTTTGCTGTTCTACGGGCTCAACGGTGGCTTCTTGATTGTGGCTGGGCTGGGAGCCGTGGTCGGGGCCCTGTCCGCTTTGCTGGCCCGCGTCTTGGTGGGGCCGGGGCGAGCCAGCCGCAGCACGGCCTTTGCCTTCACTTGGGTGGGTTCGCTGGTCGCCGTGTTTGCCGCTCTGCTATTGCTCGCCCGCTGGGACCACATCGCTGGCCCTTGGTAGGCGGCTGGTGGGTGCCAGGAATTGCCCGGTTGGACGCCGACTTGTTGCAGTGGCTCACGCGGCGCGATCGGCCGGTTGCGGCGAGGCATGCAGCGCGACCAGTAGGGCGATGAGGGTGGCGTCGGCTTTGAGCAGCCACGGCCGAGGGGCGCGGATCCGGCCGCTGCGGAGCAGTTCGTCGGCGGCCTGGCAGTGGGCGGCCACGGTATCGCCGCTTCCCAGGCCAAGCGGCAACAGGTGCTCGGCCGAGCCATCGGGGTCGGCCAGGGCTTCGGTGCGTTCCAACAATCGCAGCAGCTCGCGATAGGCCCCCAGCCGATGCGTGGGCACGCCTTCGCCGGTGGTCCCGCAAAGCCCACGCAGCCGGGCCAGGTGCCGCTGGGCCTCGTGGAGTTGATCGTCGCGGCTGCTGACATCTTGCCGGCGGTTCAGCGCCGCCTGCCGCAATAGGTCGCGGCGTTCGCTGGCTCGGGCCAAGGCGGCCAGCAGCCCCAAGGGATCAAGCGTCGCCAAGCCCAACAGTTCGTCGACCCCACACGCCCGGGCCCGGGGCCACAGCAGCGAAGTCGATTCCTGGACCACGGCCAACAGCGGATCGGCGGGCGTGCTGGCCCGCAGCGGCTCGACGACCGTGGGCAGATCGGCTCCCCGCACCGCCAACACCACGGCATGAAAGGACTGCTCGCCCAGCCAACTGGTGGCTTGATCCAGGGTCGTCGCCCGTTCCCAATGCAGGGGCCAGCCGCTGCGGCGGGCCAGATCCTCGAAGCGGGCGGCGGCGGCCGGATCCTGGTCAATCAGCAGCAGGTGGAAGGGCTGAGCCAGGGGCCAGGCCTCCAGCACCTCGGCGGGCAACCGCGGGGCCTCGGCGGCTGGTGGCGGATGTTCGCGCTGCATCAAGCCGGCAAACGACAGCGCCGCGGGCCGTTTGGCAGCCTCGTGAGAGGGCGCTGATTCGTGGAACTCGGCCATGGTGCCTTCCAACAACGCTTTGACTCTGGGCGCGCGGGCCTCCCCCGGTCTGGAATCCGTCGACGGGGACGATAGGCGTCGGCCGCCTGGGGCGTCAACCTCAGTTTCGCCGGGACCCAGCCGCGGGCCGAATGCGATGGGCCTCGGCCCTCGGCTCGGGCCCCACATTGACACATCCCCGCGTGGGGTCGCAGACTGGCGGCTTGCTGGCGGTGAATCGCTTGGACCACCGCTGGAGATCCTGAGGAGGATTGAACATCGTGCCGTCCCACAGCATTCGGCTGCGTGGCCCCTGGGAGTTCACCGCCACGGTCGCCGGCCAATCGGTTGAGCGCACCCTGCGGCTGCCGGGGGCCTGGCCCGAGGAGTGGCACGATCAGCGAATGACCAAAGTTCGGCTCGCCCGCTGGTTCCACACTCCCACGGGAATCGAGCAGGCCCACGCGATCCTCATCACCCTGGATTCCCCTTCGGTGGGTGGGGTTGCCTTGCTCAACGACGCCGAACTCGGGCGATTCCAGCCCGACGAGTCCGCGGCGTGGGAGGTCACTTCGCGCATGCTTCGGCGAAATCGGCTGGTACTGGCTCTCGACCAGATGCCCCACCAGCGATGGGAGGGCGAAGTCCGCCTGGTCATCCAACAGGCTGGGGACCGTTGATGGGAGGCCGCCGTCGGGCTATCGTCACGGCTTGCGGATTTTGTCCTTGAATAGGGTGCGGGTGCGGTATGAATCGATGGATGTTGGTGGCGGCCGGCGTGGCAATGGCCTGGGGCTTGCTGGCCACAAAGGCCCTGGCGGACGAGCGGGAACCTAACACCCTGTCGGCCGAGGAAGTCGCCGAAGGCTGGATTCTGCTGTTCGACGGCAAGACGCTGTTTGGCTGGGAGGCCGAAAGCGAGGTCGACTGGCAGGTGGTCGACGGCACGATTCGCGCCACCCAGGGCGAGCTGGGCCTGCTGCGGAACACCACTGAGTTTGCCGACTTCGTGCTGGATGTGGACTTCCGCGCCCCGGCCGAGACCAACAGTGGCGTGTTTGTCCGCTCGGCGGCCAAGCCCACCGATCCGGCCAAGGACTGCTACGAGATCAACATCGCCCCGGCCAGCCACCCCTATCCAACCGGCAGCATCGTCGAGCGGGCGCGGGGTCGCAACCTGCCGGCCAGCGACGATTGGCAATCGCTCCGCATCATCTGCCAGGGCGATACCATCACGGTGGCGGCCGGCGGCCAGCAGGTAGCCAAGTACCAGGATCCCGAACCGCTATCGCGGGGCTACATCGGCCTGCAATTCAACACCGGACGGGTCGAGTTTCGCAATGTGCGGCTCAAGCCGCTGGGACTGGAATCCATTTTCAATGGCCGCGATCTCAGCGGTTGGCGGGACACTGGCGGCAGCAAATGGCGGGTCACCGAAGAAGGCGAACTCAACGTTAAGGACGGTCCCGGCCAGCTCGAAACCGAACAGGCCTTTGGCGATTTCGTGCTGCAATTGGAATGTTTCAGTAACGGCAAGCACCTGAACAGCGGCATCTTTTTCCGCAACATTCCCGAGAGCAACATGCAGGGCTACGAGAGCCAAATTCACAACGGCTATCGCGACGGCGACCGCACCCAGCCCATCGACTTTGGCACCGGCGGCATCTACCGCCGGGTGCCGGCCCGATTGGTGGTGGCCGACGATTTTGAATGGTTCACGAAAACCCTGATTGTTCACGGTCCGCACATGGCCGTGTGGGTCAACGGCATTCAGGTCACCGATTGGACCGACACCCGACCGCCGGACGAAAACCCGCGACGGGGGCTGCGGACCGAGGCCGGCACGCTGGTGATTCAGGGGCATGATCCCACGACCGATTTGAACTTCCGACGTTTCCGAGCCGCCGAGTTCCCGAAGTGACCTCGGCCGGCCCGCCCGTGAACGCACGCGCCGTGGGTTCCGTTGGAGCTGGCGTTCCTACTGCTTCCCGCAACATGTTGGGAACCGCACGAAGTTCGTTCGACGTCGTGCGCCAGCATCGTTGTTTTCCGCACGACTCCGTGACTCCAAGCCGTAACGTTCGCTCTCGAGGGATCAGTAGAGAACCACTCCATGGGATTTAACTGCGGAATTGTCGGACTGCCCAATGTGGGCAAAAGCACGCTCTTCAATGCCCTCACGCAAACGGCGGCCGCCGCGGCGGCGAATTATCCCTTCTGCACCATCGAGCCCAACGTCGGCAAGGTCCCGGTGCCCGATCCCCGGATCGATCGCTTGGCCGAACTGGCCAAGAGCGAACGCCGCATCGCCACGCAGCTTGAGATCAAGGACATCGCCGGGCTGGTCCGCGGCGCCAGCCAGGGG
>JBJHDE010000483.1:0-4604 GCA_050486385.1 Planctomycetales bacterium
CGCGGACACTGGGCGTGGCATCCAGGGTGAAATGCAGCGAGACAATCGCCTGGGGATGGGCGGCGGCCAGCTTCTGGCCAAAGCCCCCAGCATCCATGGTGTTCCGCAGCAGGGCGCGGAACAGCGGATTGAGCACCTCGGCGGCGGCGTCCGACTCGGCCCCGGTCAAGGCGACGACCGTGCCGTAATTGACCGTGAAGGTCTCGTCGCGAGTGACTTCTCCCAGGACGGTATTGCCCGTGACCAGCTTGAGCTGCACCACGGGAACCGGCCAGAACGTCGTCAGCCCCTGACTCACAATCAAGGCGACCACGCCCAGGATCATCGCCAGGCTGATGACCAGACCGCCGCCGGTCAGCCAGACCATGCCCTCGCCATCCGACAGCACCGACGTACCGCCACCCCACGGGCGTCGCGATCCCGAGCGGCGCGAGGGTTTCGGATTGTCGGGGGTGGTCGTCATGTCGGGACTGAGGTCGTGAAGTCGGTCCGTGGGGTTCGGCGAAAAACGTTACAGTTGGAAGGCGCGCTTGCGGAAGTGCATTCGCACAATCTCCGCGACGGTGTTCACAACGAAGGTCATCACAAACAGCGTGAGCGCCGCCAGAAACAAAATCCGGTAGTGCGTACTATCTTGCACGGCCTCGGGCAGTTCGACGGCGATGTTGGCCGACAACGTGCGGAAACCGTTAAACAAATTCCAATCACGCACCGGCGTATTGCCGGCGGCCATGAGCACAATCATCGTTTCGCCCACCGCCCGGCCCAGGCCAATCATCAGGGCCGAGAACATGCCGCTCATGGCCGTGGGCACCACGACCCGCATGGCCGTCTGCCAGCGTGTGGCCCCGGTGGCCAGCGAACCGGCCCGCAGGCTCTCGGGCACGGCCGACAGGGCATCTTCCGAGATTGTGTAAATGATGGGGATGATCGCAAAGCCCATCATAAAGCCCACGACCCAAGCGTTGCGTTGGATGTAAGTCCCCAGGAACGCGCCGCGGGGATCCCACTGCAGGCCGTAAGTCAGCACCGCCGCCAAACCGTAGGCCACCGCCAAGGTGACCAGAACGCCCAGGCTGAACCGAAGCAGATCGATCAATCCAAAGCCCACGCGGCTGGTCTGGGCCGCCAAGGGGCGGATGATGCGGGTACTGGAGCGGCCGTAGACCACCATCGTGATCAGGGCCCCCAGGGGCAAAGTCAGCAGCAACCAACCGCCCAGGCCATCGCCCACGTCGCCGTCAAGCCAGGCCATGATATCGCCGCTGAACAGCAGCAGTTCGACAATCCAGCCCAGTTGGGCCGCCGCGTACAGGCCCACGGCCAACGCCACGACCATGCCGATGAGTCGGAAGCCGCGAATAAAGTGCGAAGGAATCATCTGCCACAACTGGGCGCCCAACAGCAAGGCCAGCGGCACGGTCACAAAGGCCGAGAGCAACTCGGGCACAAACCGCTCGACCCACGGGGCAAATACCAAGGCCGCCAGAAAGCCCAGCACCACGCTCGGCAGGCTGGCCATGACCTCCACGGTGGGCTTGATCACGCCCTTGATCCGCGGATCCAGAAACTCGCTGGTGTAAATTGCCGCCAGCACCGCCAAGGGTGCCCCGAACAGCATTGAATAGAAGGTGGCTTTCAGCGTGCCCAGGATCAACGGCTCGAGCCCGTACTTGGGCTCGAAGGCGTCCATCCCCGAGGACGACTGCCACACGTGGGCCGGCTCGGTATAGCCCTCATAATGCACGGGCAGGAACAAGCTCGCCCAGGTGGCCTCGGGGTGCGGGGCGTCGATCTTCCACGAGGCAAGCTGCTGACCGGCCAGCCCAATCAGCACGTTGTCCTTGGGGGCCAACAGCAGGGCCTCGGGCAGGGCGTCCAGTTGGCCTTGGGCCAGATGTTTGCCAGCGGTCACGTTGACCAGATGCACATCGCGGCCCACGGCCATGCCCAACATCCGCGACCGGGGCGAAGGGGCCAGCGCGGCCACCGCGGCCGACTCGCCATCGGCCGACGGGAAGCGAAACTCGTGGGCCCGGACCCAGCGCGAACCGTCAATCGTTTCGGCACCCTCGGGCTTGGTGCCAAACCACACGCTTGTGCGGCCGGCATCGTCGCCAATCACCAACGAGGTCTTGCCGATCAAGAAGTCCACGGCCGTGACCCGGGTAGCGGCGATGCCCAGCAGGTCCAGGGTCTCGGCCCAGCGAGGATTGCGTATGTTGCGGATATCGTAGCGTTGGGCCTCGCCGCTGTTCCAAATCAACAGCACCGTGTCGCCCAGACCCGTCAGCTTGACATGGGCCGCCGGTGCCGGCTGCTTGGTCGGTTCAACGGCGACCCGCCCCTCGCGAATGCGGGTGATCCGCTCACCGGTGAGCAGATTGTCAATCGACTGCGAGTTGAGCACCACCAGCGTGCCGGCCTGACTGATGGCGGCCATGATGTCGCCGCGAGTCGAGACCGAGCGGTCGACCCCGCGAAGCGGCTCGCCGGGAGTGGCCTCCAAGGGCTCGCCCAGGTTGATGCTCAGCACCTGCTTGCGAAACGGTCCCTCGGGTGTTCGCTCCAGCACGCCGTCTTCAAACGTGGCGGTCTCGCCCACCGGCAGCGAGTCGCGAATGGCGGCGGGGATGTCGTCGGGGCGAAGATATTTCGAGGTGTAGCCCAACTTGGCCGGCCGCAGCGTGCCATCGGCAAAGCCGAAGATGGCGTGCTTGCCGTCGATGCCAAAGCTCCAGCAGCTCGGCGGCTCGCCCTCGGCAAAGGGGGCCAGCTCGGCCAGCGGTTCGCCAGTGTCGATGCGGAACGTGCGGAAGGTGTGATCCGCCTGAAACGCCCAGCCAATCGAGAGGTACTCGTCCACCCCCGAAGCCAGGGCCGGGCTCGAAGCCAACGACTCTTCCAACACCACCGCCGGGCGTGGATGCATCGACTCGGCCACAAACAGCGGCACGACGACCCAAGCCAGAAAGACAAACACCATCAGGACGGCGGCAATCGTGCCCACCCCACCGACGGCGATGACCCAGGTGGCGAGCCGATCCGCCCACAGCACACTGCGTCGCGTGCCGTGCGAGCGGCTGTAAGCGCGGGGCGAACTCTCGGAGGTGGATCCTGTCATAAACGCGGGAACTCACCCCCTCGAAGGGCGTGGCCTGGAGCGGCCACCGTCGCCGGGACGCAACAACTCGTGTCAGAAATCGGGGTCGAAACCCACATTGCGAAGCTGCTCTCGAGCTACGGACGCGGGAACTGGAAAGTATCCGTCCTTAACAACGTCCTCCTGACCCTGTCGACTGAAGATATATCGGATGAACTCGCCACGAAGCGGGTCAATCGTCGTGCCCGGTTGGTGGTTGACGTACACCAACAGGAAGCGCGCCAAGGGATATTCGCCCGTGTACACATTCTCAGGTGTGGGCTCAATGAACGGCTCGCCCTCATCCCGGGCGAGGGGCAACGCCCGCACATCGGCCGTCTTGTAGCCGATGCCGCTGTAGCCGATGCCGAAGCGATCGCTGGCCACGCCCTGCACGACCGACGAACTGCCGGGCTGCTCTTTGACGGAATCCTTAAAGTCGCCGCCGAAGACGGCCATTTCCTTAAAGAAGCCGTAGGTGCCCGAGGCGGCATTGCGGCCGTAGAGGCTAATCCGCCGCGTGGCGAACTGCCCGACCACCCCCAGTTCTCCCCAGGTGGTGATATCCCTGGGGTGGCCGCCACGGCGGGTCTTGGAGTACACCGCGTCGACCTGGGGTAAGGTCATGCCCGACAACGGGTTATCGCGGCTGACATACACCGCCAGCATGTCGAGGCTGGTCGACATGGCCAACGGCTTGTAGCCGAACCGTCGCTCGAAGCTGTCGATCTCCTTGCCCTTCATCTCGCGGCTCATCGGCCCAAACTGGGCGGTGCCGCTAATCAGGGCCACGGGAGCCGTCGAGGAGCCCTTGCCCTCAATCTCGATGGTCACATTGGGGTGATGCTTGGCAAAACCCTCGGCCCACAGGGCCATCATGTTGTTCATCGTGTCGGAGCCCATACTCTTGAGGCTCCCCGACACGCGACCGGCGGGCTCGTAACTGGGCAATTCGGGGTCGATGGGAATCTGGCCCCAACTCATCGTCGCCCAAGCCATCGCGACCGCCCAAACCCCCAACAGGAGGCGATCGGAAATGCGTCGACGTGACACAATTGTGTGGGGGGCCATGGGCCGATGAACTTCCCGAAACCGGATGCTTGCCGATGGGCCATTCGCCCATCACCTAATACCACCCTAAGCGTAAGCAAGAATTATTAAGGAATGATGAGCACCGGCTGAATTTGTGGTGGAAATCCCGCCGCACCACCTAAAAGACCCCCGGCCATTCTAGCCGACCCCCACCACATCGATTGGATGGGGTGCCGTCGATTCGCCCGAATTGACCCCAGCAACCCGCTCGATCAGTGGGGCTGGCGGCCTCCTGGCAACCTGGGCGGTGCAGGCCAAGAATCTGGGATCCTCGCGCCCCGCGTTTTCGGGTACAAGCACACTTCGCCCGACGACACCCCCCCTGGTGGCGGCGAACGGGCTGATGGGTTCTTCCTACGCGCAGGAGGCG
>JBJHDE010000484.1:0-4604 GCA_050486385.1 Planctomycetales bacterium
ATGTCGAGGTCGACGATTCGCTCGACGTCGATCAGCAGTTGGCCGAGGCCCAGGATAAAATCCTGCGACTTCAAGCCGAATTGCAGAACACCCGCAAGCGGGCCCAGCGCGAGGTGTCGGACATGGTCCGCTACGCCGCGCTGCCGATTCTGCGCGAGCTGATCGGCGTGATTGATAATGCCCACTACGGGGTGCAGGCGGCCGAGAAGACGCCGAGCTATCGCCGCGCCGGTGTGATCGAGGCCCTGGCGAAGTTTGGCCAGCACATCCAACAGGCCACCGGGGCGGCGCAGCCGTTGAACAACGAGCAGCTTGCGGCCCAGGCCGAAGCGTTCTTTGCCGATCATGCCGGCCCCGATGATCACACGGTGCTGGACGGCCTCAAGTTGTTGAATCAACAGCTTGCCGATGTGTTGCAACAGTTCGGTTGCCAACGCATCCAGGCGGCCGGAATGCCGTTCGATCCCGAACAGCACCAGGCCGTGCAGCAGATGCCCAGCGACCAGGTGCCGGCCATGACCGTGTTGCACGAGGTCCGCCCCGGCTTCCGTTTGCACGAGCGGGTCGTCCGCCCGGCCGAAGTGATTGTCTCCAGTGGTCCGGCCCAGGCGGCGGCCGATCCCTCGGCCTCGCAGCAAGCGTCTCAGGAGTGAGCCCGCCGGCGGACTCGGCGGTGTGTCGTCGGAGTGTTTCGTAACCCAACAGGACTCGCCCACTCATGCCCACGTACGATTACCAGTGCGACGCCTGCGGCGCGAAGATGGAGATCTTCCATTCCATTAAGGATCCCCCGCGGACCACCTGCCCGACCTGCGGGGCCGAGGCCCTGCGGCGGCTGTTGGGCACCGGCGGAGGGTTGCTGTTCAAGGGCTCGGGCTTTTACATCACCGATTACCGCAGCGATGGCTACCGCAAAGCCGCCAGCGGCGAGTCGTCGTCCAGCTCCGGCTCGGAGTCCAAGTCCGGCGACAGCGGCGGGTCGTCGTCGAGTGGCTCGTCGGGCGGCTCGGGCTCCAGCGGCTCGGGCTCCAGCGGCTCGGCCAAGAGTAGCGGTTCCACGGCCTCGAGTTCCGACTCGTAGCCCCTCCGTGTTGGCGCTGCTTCCGCCAACCCACCCCGGTTTCGGCGTGCGATTATGAACCACCGCCAGCCGCGTTGCCCGGTCTGCGATGACCCGGCCGATCCGGCCACCCACCCCGCGTTTCCGTTTTGCAGCAGCCGCTGTCGCCAGATTGACCTGGGTCGCTGGTTCAACGAGCAGTATTCGATGCCCGAGTACCGCGACCCCGACGACGATCCCGAATCCTGGGACGATGACGCCCCCCGCGACCCCTGACACGCTCGCGGGTGGAATCCAGCCGGCCCAGGCGTTAGAGTCGCCCGCAGGCAACGCGCCCCGGGATGGAGGCACAGCGAGGCAACCGTGGACGGATCGTTCGACTCTTGGCAGCCCGCGGGTTGGCTGCGGCACGAGGCCCTGCTGGCCCCGTACGCACAGCGGGCGTCGTCTTCGCGGGGCCGCGAACACCCCGAGCCCGAACATCCCTACCGCAGCCCCTTCGCCCGCGACCGCGATCGCATTGTTCACTCGGCGGCCTTCCGGCGGCTGAGTGGCAAGATGCAGGTCTTCACCGGCGAGATGGGCGATTACCATCGCACCCGCCTGACCCACACCCTGGAGGTCTCGGGCCTGGCCCGGACTATGGCCGGGGCCCTGGGGCTGAATGAATCGCTGGTCGAGGTGCTGGCCCTGATGCACGATCTGGGGCATCCGCCGTTTGGCCACACCGGCGAACAGGCCCTGGATCGTGTGCTGTGCGACGAGGGGGGCTTCAACCACAACCGGCAGACGCTGCGGATTGTCGATCGGCTGGAACGCCGCTGGCTGCCCGTGCCGGGCTTGAACCTCTCGCGGGAGGTGCTGGACGGACAGCGTTGCCGTGCCGAGAAACATCGCGCCGGCCCCGCGCCCAGCCTGGAAGTCCAGGTCGTCGACGCCGCCGACAGCGTGGCCTACGACACACACGATGCCGACGACGCCCTGGTGCTGGGCCTGATCACCCTGGACGATTTGCTGGAGACCCGCCTGTGGAGCGCCGCCAGCCAGCGGTTTAGAACGCGCTACGCCCAACCCAGCGATGATGAACTCCGCCGCGGCGTGGTCCATGAACTCATCAACTGGCAGATGACCGCATTGCTGACCGCCACCCAAAGCCGCATCGCCGCCGCCGGAGTCGACACGCCCGAGGCCGCGTGCCAGGCGGGCGTGCTGGTGGCCCCCGACGACGAGCTGGCGGAACTCAAGCTCGAGTTCGAGCGCTATCTGTTTGCCCGCGTCTACCGCCACCACTCGCTGTGTACCATGCGCGAGCGGGTGACGGCGATGATTGGCGAACTGTTCGCCCGCCTGCTGGACGACCCCGATCGCCTGCCGCGGGAGTATCGCGAGGGCGAGTCGCTGCCCCGCGCGGTGGCGGATTTCTTGGCCTGTCAGACCGATCGGAGCTGCGAGCAACTGGCCGACGCCTTGCTGGGCCAGCGATTAGGCTAGCCACCGCCGGGGATCACGGGTCTTGCGGGGTTCGGCTCGACACCGCTCCGTGGGCCTCCAGCAAGTCGACGACCTCCTGGTGTCCTTTGGACTTGGCCATGTCCAAAGGAGTGCTATTCATGCCGTTCAAGGCGTTCAGGTCGGCGCCGTTGTCAATCAGCACTTTCACAACATCCACGTACCCATTCAAACAGGCAATGTGCAGTGGCCGGTATCGAGGTGGGCTGTAATATCCCGAAATGGTCGCCGTTTCGAGCTTGGCCCCGGCATCGATTAAGACCTGGGCAATTTCCGCACAGTCTTGCCAGGCGGCCAGGTACAGGGGTGTCCAGCGATACTCGCTTTCGAGATTGACATCGGCTCCGTGGGCGATCAGCTCGCGCACCACCTCGATGTGGTCGTTAATAATGGCTCCGCCCAAGGCAAAGTGGCCGGCCGCCGTGGTGGCGTTGACGTCGGCACCGTTGGCCAGATGCCGCCGCACGGCGTCGAGGTCGCCGGACTCGGATGCCGTTTTTAAGGTTCGATTTCCCATGATACGGATCGCAGTTCTCTCAGGAGTCGAGGATTGTCCCATCCCTGCGGTTTGGGCCGCGCGACGACGGTGTGCGATGATTCGTGCGTCTTGCGTGCGAGCCTCGTCGATGGTCCTATCGTACCTGCCACGGACCACGAATCCAACGGCCCGCGACGCAGCCGGGCCCCGCCGGCGATGATTCGTGATTGTCGAACCCACTTTTTTTCAGAGCACGACGCATGAGCAAATCCACCGATATCCGCATTGAACGGGTCGCCGCCGAGGTCGAGCAAATCGCCTACCGCACGCCCATGAAGTTTGGCGGTCGCGTGGTCACCGATGTCACGTTGTTCCATGTCACCGCCGATGTGGTCACCCGCGATGGCCGCCGCGCCACCGGTCAGGGATCCATGCCGCTGGGTAACGTCTGGGCCTGGCCCAGCCAGCAGGTCTCGGCGGCCGAGAGCCTGGCGGCGCTTGAGCGGCTGGCTCATCAGTTGGTAGCCCAAGCCAACGACCACACCGGTGTGGGTCATCCGTTGGAATTGACTGCCGAACTGGAACACGCCCAGGCCTCGGCGGCGGCCGACGTGCAGCAGGCGCTTCACCTGGCCGAACCCATGCCCCGGCTGGCCCAGCTTGTCGCGGCCAGTCCCCTGGAGGCCGCCCTCCACGATGCCTACGGCAAGGCCTTGAACGCCAACTCCTACGATGTGCTGGGGCCCGAATTCGCCAACCGCGATCTGGCCGACACCTTGGGCAATGACTTCCGCGGCGAGTACCTCGATCGTTACACGCTGCGGGCGCCCAAGCCACGCATGCCGCTGTACCACTTGGTCGGGGCGCTCGATCCACTGACCGAGGCCGATCTCGACGGCCGGCTCGACGACGGCCTGCCCGAGACTCTGCCCGAATGGATTGCCGCCGATGGCCTGACGCACCTCAAGCTCAAGCTCGCCGGCGACGATCTGGATTGGGACGTCGAGCGGGTGACCCGCGTCGATCGCGTGGCCAGCGAGGCTCAGGCCCAGCGGGGCTGTCCCGCGTGGTGGTACTCGCTGGACTTCAACGAGAAGTGCGACTCGGTCGAGTACGTGCTCGAGTTTCTGGAGCGCGTGCGGGCGCTCCGCCCCGAGGCCTACGATCGCATTCAGTACATCGAACAGCCGACCCATCGCGATCTGCGAGCCCATCCCGAAAACCGCATGCACCGGGCGGCCGAACTCAAGCCCGTGGTGATCGACGAAAGCCTGGTCGATCTCGACAGCCTGCTGCTCGCCCGCGAACAGGGCTACAGCGGGGTGGCTCTCAAGGCCTGCAAGGGGCACACCGGGGCGTTGATGATGGCGGCCGCGGCCCAGAAGTATGGCCTGTTCCTGTGCGTGCAGGATCTGACCTGCCCAGGATTTTCGTTTTTACACTCCGCCAGCCTGGCGGCACGGGTGCCCACCGTGGCGGCCATTGAAGGCAACGCCCGCCAGTACTGTCCTGCTGGCAATGCCACCTGGGCCAGCCGGCATCCTGGGTTATTCCAAT